>DATCES010000508.1:0-3951 GCA_036509935.1 Mucilaginibacter sp. | reverse complement strand
TCATGCCAATCAGGTTAACCGGAAGGGCATCAGTAACGAATTCCTTTTCTATTTCAACCGCATCGGTTATTATTGCGGTAGCAGCTTCTTTTGAAAGTTTGTTTTCGAGCATTTTGTACAACAGGCAGGCAAATTCGCAATGCATGCCTTCATCGCGCGATATAAGTTCGTTGCTGAAAGTTAAGCCGGGCATCAGGCCGCGTTTTTTTAGCCAGAAAATGGAGCAGAAACTGCCCGAGAAAAATATACCTTCCACAGCAGCGAAGGCTATCAGGCGTTCGGCAAACGACCCGTTATTTATCCAGCGTAAGGCCCATTGCGCTTTTTTGCCTACGCAAGGCACGGTGTCAATAGCGTGGAATAAACGATCTTTTTCTACCGGGTCTTTAATATAAGTATCTATCAGCAGGGCATAAGTTTCAGAATGGATATTCTCCATCATAATCTGGAAGCCGTAAAAACACCGGGCCTCGGGTAACTGTACCTCGCTCATAAAGTTAATCGCCAGGTTTTCATTTACAATGCCGTCGCTTGCCGCGAAAAATGCAAGTACATGGGAAACAAAATGCCTCTCGCCAGAACTCATGCCGTCCCAATGCTTCATATCATCTCCCAGGTCAATTTCCTCGGCAGTCCAGAAACTTGCTTCGCACTTCTTGTACATTTCCCAAATATCCGGGTATTTAATGGGTAGTATCACAAAGCGGTCTTTGTTCTCTCTTAATAATAATTCAGTCTCCTGTTTCATGTACTGCTTTGTTTAAAATTTGTAATTTAAGTCCCTTTATCCGGCTACCTTATAGCCTGTTTTTTGCCGATAGTTGTAACATTGCATTAGTTTTATCACTTAATGGTAGCTGTTTTAATTACGCCTGACCACTTAAATATCACCCCTGCTTATACTGCCAGTCTAATTTAATTTTGTATGCCAGTCCATCCGCCAACTGTCGGATGGTTCCCTGATTTGTTCCGGCAAGGTTACCAGTAAATAAAGGAGCTTTGAAAGAACTTAAAATCAAATATAGGAGAAGCTGTTTTACGGTGTTAGTTTAAGTTTTTAACATCCCCAATAAGTTATAAACAAAATTGGCGGGTGGTGAATGGTGAGTAGTGAGTAATGAACGGGCAATAGGTAGTAAATCAGCGTTCTATAACTTAAATTCATTGTTCACAACTCACTGCTCACAAACTTCAGGGATACCGAGTTTACGCAATGGCGGGTATTTTTAGGGGTGAGGTACTCGCCTTCAAAAACATGGCCGAGGTGTGCGCCGCAATTGGCGCATACTATTTCAACACGCCGACCATCCGCGTCAGGCACCCGTTTTACCGCTCCCGGTATCTCATCATCAAAGCTCGGCCAGCCGCAATGCGATTCGAATTTGGTTTCAGAAGTATATAAAGGGTTGTTGCACCTTTTACATATATATAGCCCCTGTGCATGGTTATTTAATAACGAGCCGGTAAATGGCCGCTCTGTTCCTTTATATAGTATTACCCGCTCTTCTTCGGGGGTTAAATTGTTATAGTTCATGATTTCACCGATTTTTAATTAATTCCACAGATTTTGTAGCTAACTGATCCTATCGGCTGACATAAATATACGACAATTTGGAGTGATGATTGTTTTCAGAACGCTTGTTTTACAAACGTCTGACAGAATAAAATAGCTATATAAATTAGATCTTATTCTTTAATGCATAATCTATTTCTTCAGGGGTATCAACTACGCTAACGATAATACCTTGCTTATTAATAATGAAATGTGTTGGAAACGCATTTACATTTAATTCTTTACTCATAAATGTATTTTGGTTAGGCACTTCGGCATAATCGAAGCGCTTTTTCTTTAAAAATATTTGCAATTTCTTTTTTGAATCGGGCGCCAGGCTTACAAAAATAATATCCATACGGTTTTTATACTTTTTTACCAACTTATTGAGGGCGGGTATTTCTTTTTCACAAATTGGGCATCCTATGAACCAACACTTTAGTACGATAACCTTTCCCTTGGTTGTTTCCTTGTTGTAGATATGGCCATTCAGATCAACAAAATTAAAAGCAGGGAATTTTTTACCCTGCCTTTCATAATGTTCGTAAAAAACCTGAGCCCAACCCTGTGTACTGCCCCGGATATCTTTTCCAATTAAAACATTATATCTGTACAATTTAAAATATAATTTATTATCAGTTGAACGAAGTCGCAACGGAAGGTAATCGCCTGATGTAAGCATCTTTAAAAAAGTTCCCTTACTTATTATTTTAGAGTAAGTATTATAAGCTGTGAAATCCTCTGACAGCTTTAAATTTTCACCCATATAATTCAAAAAGCTATTAAAGTCCTTTAAAATTTTTATAGGTTCTTCAACTGGAATATCGTGATTTGAAAGTAAGGCAAAAGAAGATTTCACTAATGTAAAAAATACAATAGTACATATAAGCATCTTTTTCATGTTGAATGGTTTTATAATAAAAAAACTAATTCAGTTTATCCAGTACTAATATATGCATTTTAATAGTTATTTACGTTAAATAAACGATAATAACTTTAAAGTTTATTGCCAACAAAAAATCCCGGCCAAACCAGGATCTTTTTAATATTCTTCTGTTCCCTCTTTAGGGGGCTACGCTTTCACCTTTTTTAGCTCCTCTGCCATCGCCGCGCCTATCTCCGCAGGAGATTCTACTACCCTGATACCGCATTCGCGCATAATTTTCATTTTTGCTGCTGCTGTATCATCAGCGCCGCCAACTATAGCGCCGGCGTGGCCCATACGGCGTCCGGGAGGGGCTGTTTGGCCGGCAATAAAGCCTACAACAGGTTTGGTACCATTCGCTTTTATCCAGCGGGCGGCTTCAGCTTCCATGCCGCCGCCTATTTCGCCTATCATAATGATACCGTGGGTTTCGGGGTCGTTCATCAGCAGTTCAACAGCTTCTTTTGTTGGTGTGCCTATGATGGGGTCTCCGCCGATGCCGATGGCGGTGGTGATGCCCAACCCGGCCTTAACCACCTGGTCAACCGCTTCGTAAGTTAAAGTGCCTGATTTTGAAACTACGCCAACATTGCCTTTTTTAAAGATAAAGCCGGGCATAATGCCGATTTTGCTTTCATCGGCAGTGATAATACCGGGGCAGTTAGGCCCTATAAGCCTTGAATCTTTATCCGTTAAATATTCTTTCACCATTATCATATCCTTTGTAGGGATACCTTCGGTAATGCAAACAATTACTTTTATACCGGCCTCGGCTGCTTCCATTATCGCATCGGCGGCAAATGCGGGGGGCACAAATATGATGGATACATCTGCCCCGGTTTTTTGGACCGCTTCCTGTACAGTGTTAAATACAGGCCGGTCTAAATGGCTTTGTCCGCCTTTACCAGGGGTAACGCCGCCAACAAGCTGCGTACCATATTCAATCATTTGCGAGGCATGATAAGTACCTTCGTTACCGGTAAAACCCTGGACTATAACTTTAGAATCCTTATTTACGAGAACACTCATTGATTTATTGATTTTGTTGCGCAAAGCTAAAAAAAAAATGCCCCCGCGCCAGTTGGCGGCGGAATATTTTTACTTTATCGCAGGGTCAATAAGAACTCCCCCAAATTCAGGGTTAAATTTTTTGTAAAGCGGTACAGGCTCCACGGTCATCATTACTTCCAGGGTTGGTGTTACAAATGCTTCAAGCAAATGGCCGCCATGCACAAGCCCATCGCTTGATGCCAGGTTAACATGTGCATGAACTACAGGTTTGCCATTAAATAAAGCGATGTCGCCGATAAGGCTGGTGATCTCGCATTGTTCATTAATTGCATTTATCTTAAACATTTTTTTCGATTTATCATACCAGCCTACTTTTGCAGTTCCGGCATCGCCAATAGCAGTAAAATGGGCGCTTTTAACATGGTACTTTTCAGCAAACTCCGTTAAACCCGACATGACTTCA
>DATCES010000507.1:0-2036 GCA_036509935.1 Mucilaginibacter sp. | reverse complement strand
TAGTTTGTAAATAAGCATAAATAGCATCAACTTCATGATCATTTAATTTTTTAAATTCGGGCATTGGCGGGTGCAGCTTCCGGTCAGGGGCTTCACCTTCCTTTACCGCTTTCAAAAATTGCTGTTTTGTAAAGTTCCCTATTCCTGTTTGCTTGTCAGGGGTAATATTGGACGCGATTATACTATTCCCGTTTTCACCTTTAAGCTTTAAGCCCCCCGCCATATAACCTTTTGATTGTTCGGGGTTAATATAATTAAGTGACGTAAGGCTTTTAGAATGGCAATGGAAACAGCCGAGGTTATCAACCAGGTAGGCCCCCAGGGCAACCGGCTCATTTTCCGAAGGCCTTTTTATGCCGGGTTTATATGGGAGCGGTTTAGCGGTCATACCCATATACATTTTGCCAAACAGATTATAACGGGTAATGCCAATAGTGGTATCGGTCGCTGCGACAGCCGGATCATCAGAACGCAAATAAACTATAATAGCGTTTATATCCCCGTCGGCCATGTTGGGGCGTAACATATAAGGGATAAAACGGCCGTCCCGTGCAATACCGGTTTTAAGCAAGTACTTTAACCCTGCATCTGAATAATGGGGAGGGATGCCATTTGATTTGGAATTGGTAAGATTTGCCGAATATACTTTTCCAACAATACCTGGCACATCTTCTATCCGGTTACCTATAAACTTATTATCCGAACGGTTTAAATGGCACCCGGCGCAAATGCTGTAAATCAACACGCGCCCACGTTCCAATGCCGCTGGCGAAACACTGGCTTTATATTCGGCCTTTGTAGTTTCGAACTGTGTTTTACAACTGATAATGATAACGGTGCCTAATAACAGGCTTACTACAGTTATCAATTTGTATTTTTTCATAAGAGTTAAATTTCATTCAATAAAACAAGTTACAAATGTTAATACATAATAGTAAATATAATGTTTTATAAGGTCATAAAATCAGTAAAAATAATTAGCGATTAATAACCATCAGGTTAGTTACCCTAATAGCCATTACGGTTTATAGACCCGTTTAAGTTGCCTGATTGATGATTTAAATTAATGGGCGACTGCGGCAAGCACAATTCCTTTTTTTTTAAAACGTTTTAAACGACAGTGATTTAGAAGTTTTTGCATTTGATGATCTTGTTAAAAGTTGCCGGACCTTTTATTGGCCCAATCCTAAAAACTCCTCAGTGGTCATCTCCCAATCAGGGCCGAAAGTGACTTTTGCCTTACCTTCTAATATACCCAATATGCGTTTTGGCCGTTGAGGCAATTCATGAACAAAATACCCGATTATTTCTTTTTCCCTGCCATAGGTTACAGCAACGGTTTCACCTTCTATTACCGCTGCAAGGACTTCAGAAAAATGCGTTTTGAGCTCGGTGACGGACATTGTTATCATGGTTTTCAAATTGTTTTATCAAAGGTAATTCTTATTTGTAAAGTTGTCACGAAAAAAAGTATTACGAAAGCATGGATTAAAATACAGAAAAAATCGGAATTTAGCGGCCAACAATTTCGTGCCCATGAATATCGAACTCTTTATTCCCTGTTTTATTGACCAATTATTTCCCGAAACTGCTTTTAACACCATAAAAGTGCTCAAAAAAGCAGGCTGCACGGTTCAGTATAACCCTGAACAAACCTGCTGCGGGCAACCGGCATTTAATGCTGGTTTCTGGGATGATGCCAAAGCGGTAGGCAGCAAGTTTTTAAATGATTTTTCGGCCGACAGTGTTATTGTATCGCCATCGGCCTCATGTACCGGCATGGTGAAAAATTATTACAACGACCTTTTTACCAACACCGCATCGCACAATAAATGCCGGGCTATTCAGGGCAATATTTATGAGCTTTCGGATTTCCTGGTAAATATATTGCAGGTTGATTATTTCGGCGCCGAGCTGGAAGGCAAGGCTGTTTACCACGATAGCTGCGCGGCCTTGCGCGAGTGCAAAATAAAGGCTGAACCCCGCCAGTTATTATCAAAAGTACTTGGCCTTGACCTGGTTGACCTGAACGATAA
>DATCES010000506.1:0-2750 GCA_036509935.1 Mucilaginibacter sp. | reverse complement strand
CCATATACCATCGTGCATAAACATATAGGTAACCGGTGTCCAGAAATGGGTAAGCAGTTTAGGCAGGTAAGCCGGTAATGAAAGGTATTCGCTGCTGAAATAAGCTATTGCGGCAGTATTAAACAGGAACTTCGCTATAACGTCTGTAACATTCAGCAGCAAAAAAACAATAATATTAACACCGATGAGCAGGTTTAATTTACTGCCCGAACGGAGCATCTTATATTGTATATTTTGCCACAGTGTACTCATAAAGCGGAATTATCTATAGCTGATAACTGAATTTTTTTTAAAAAGTTGTGTTACCGTTTGTATTATACAAGATACAAAATTAAGTCAATTTTCACGATATTAAATAAAAAATCCGTTGTTGTTATAACCGCCATATCTTTATCAGTATAAAGCCCAAAAGCGCCCCGCCTAAATGCGCAAAATGTGCAACAGAATCTTCGGCAAACTGGCTGAAACCCAGGTATATTTCAACCAGTATATATACGGGTATAATATATTTGGCTTTAACCGGCACCGGCACAAACAAAATCATTAATTCCAGGTTGGGGTACAGCATGCCAAAAGCCACCAATACCCCAAAAATAGCGCCCGAGGCGCCAACAACAGGGGCGCCATAAATGTCCTGTAATTTAGATAATACTGCCGGATCGGTAATTTGCAGGTCGAGCGGCAGCGTAAAACTTCCAATCAGCGAATGTACTTCAAACGCCTGTACCAGCATCTGACATGCAATTGCGCCTACGCCGCAAATAAAGTAAAGGTTAAAAAAACGCTTGGGTCCAATGGCATACTCTAATATCGGGCCAAAGGAAAACAGGGCAAACATATTGAAAAGTATATGTTCCCAGCCGCCATGCAAAAACATATACGTTATAATTTGCCAAACCCTGAAATGAGGGGAATTAAAATAAAAGACACCAAAATTATAAACTACATAGCGGTCGTAATTGTAGTTACTTAATACTATATACGGAACAAAACATATAAGGTTGATGATCAGCAGGTTTTTTACAACCGGGGTTAAATTAGCGAATGGTGATTGCCTGTATGCGCTCATAATAAAATATAATTTTTAAATGCCCCGCAAGCGGGATTATTTTTCAAAACGTTCTGATAGTTCATTCAATGTAAAGGTAGTAATTACCAGTTTGCCATTTAAGGCGAGATTTGGCATCTGGCAGGCAAAAAGCTGGTCTATCAATAAATTCATTTCTTCTAATGACATCTTTGTACCCGTTTTCGTTGCAGCATCGCGCGCAAGCGACCTCGCCAGGCTGTCGTGCTTATCAGGTTTCAATATGGCCTGGTTATTTTTATACCCTTCCAGCAGTTGTTCCAGCATTTCCTCCTCGCCAACGCTGTTCAATTCGGCAGGGATACCTTCAACCAAAACCGTGTTTTTGCCAAATTCGCGTATATCAAATCCCAGGGCGCGAATATCGGGTAAAAGTTCCTTTAATAGTTCAAAATCGCTGCTATTTAATGTAACTGATTGTGGGAAAAGGCTTTGCTGGCTCACTCCCGAATGATTTTGCAATTGCTGCAAAAAACGTTCGTACAAAATACGCTCGTGCGCGGCCTGCTGGTTTATCACCATAAACCCCGACTTTATTGGCGACAGTATAAACCGGTTATGTACCTGGAAAAGCTGTCGCTCCCCTGGTTTTATTATCTCCTGATCATCGGCGACAATGCTTTTTTCTTCATGGATCTGATGCTGAACAGCGGTTTCTTTTTTGCTGATGGCATAAAGCGTGTCCCAGTTTTGCGGGATAGGGGCGCTGCGGTATTCGCCGCTATTCCGCAAAAACGGTATTTCACGTTCTGTTTTTTTGTCCGCGTTAAAAGGATTAAAATCAGCGTTAAAGGTTATGGTTGGTGCAACAATCTCCTCCAGTGGCTTTAGGGTAACCAGGTGCTCAATGCCGCTATCCTGGTCAAAATCAAGGCTTGGCGTAATATTGTACCTCCCCAATGAGCGTTTTACCGCCGAACGGATGATAGCGTATATGGTTGTTTCGTCCTGGAATTTTATTTCGGTTTTGGTAGGATGGACATTGATGTCAATTTTAGCCGGGTCAATATCTATAAACAATACATACAGCGGATAGGTATCTGCGGGCAATAACTCTTTAAAAGCCATCAGCACGGCATGGTTTAAATAAGCATTCCTGATGAAGCGGTTGTTTACAAAAAAGAATTGCTCGCCGCGGGTTTTCCGGGCATATTCGGGCTTTCCAACAAAGCCGTGCAGCTTAATTACCGATGTATCTTCTTCAGCCGGTACCAGCCGTTCGTTATATTCCCTGCCAAATAAATGAATAATACGCTGTTTAAGCGTAGCCACAGGTAAATGATAAACCTCCTGTCCATCGTGATGAAGTGTAAAAAAAACCTGCGGTTGCGCCAGCGCCACGCGCTGAAATTCGTCAATGATATGCCGCATTTCCACCGCGTTGCTTTTTAAAAAGTTACGGCGTGCAGGGGTATTATAAAACAAATTTTTTACCGATATGGATGTGCCCGGATTTGCAGAGCAGGCTTCCTGGCTTAAAACTTCCGATGCTTCAATAAATATACAGGTGCCAAGTTCGTCTTCATGGCGGCGCGTTTTTAATTCAACCTGCGCTATTGCGGCTATGGAGGCCATGGCCTCGCCCCTGAAACCCATGGTGCGGATGGCAAATAAGTCCTCAGCCTTCCGTATTTTCGAGGTGGCATGCCGCTCAAAACTCATG
>DATCES010000505.1:0-3576 GCA_036509935.1 Mucilaginibacter sp. | reverse complement strand
TGCGTTATGGAGAAGTTTTGCTTTCAAGGGCCGAGTGCAAGATACGTACAGGCGATGTTGCAGGAGGCTTAGCTGACATTAATATTGTTAGGACAAGGGCTTTCGGCGGGCCGCCCCCGGCTGTATGGATTGACGGCATTGATCCCGCAGGTAATCCCCGTGCCCCTCAAACCGATCCGATGCAAATGGTATTGAGCGAATACAGGCACGAACTTAGCGCCGACTATTCATTAATGTTCTGCTGGCGCAGGGCTGGTAAAGATGCGGCTACCGGAATAAATTATGACACTGAATTGGTTCACAATGATAACCACGTGCCTGGTGCGCCGGCGGATAACAATTCAAACAATTCATTCTACACTTTTGGTCCAACATCTAATCCAACAAATAATCCGATCTTTGGGGGTGGTAAAGGTATTGTCTATAATGACATACCTCCGGGACATGATGTATTGCCGGTTCCAACTGCTGCAATTGCTCTAAATCCAAACTTAAAACAGAACCCCGGGTTCTAAATTATAATTACATCTGATAAAGCCGTCCCGACAATTGCCGGGACGGCTTTTTTTTGGCGCTACCCGATAGCTATCGGGACGTTTTGCGTGGGTTAATTCATAATAAAGAGAGGCTGTGATTACCTGAAATCAAAAAAAGCGGCGGCCCGTGCGATTCCCTCCTTTGGGAGGGTAGGTCCGAAGGACTCCTATGGAGGAGGGGTTTAACAAAGCAGCAGGAAAAATTCAAGCTATCCTATAGTTTGAACCGAAAATATGGACAAAACAAAAACGTTTCTTAAGGTAAGAATACGTTTACCCCTCCTCCATAGGAGTCCTTCGGACCTGCCCTCCCTCGGGGAGGGAATCATACGGACATCACTCAAACGGAATATTTTCACCGCCCATTTCGGGCGCAGAATTTTCAAAAATCCAGTTAAAAGTTAAAATCACCGTCTGCCTGGTAGTCCCAGCGACCCTGCTCGTTAATTTTATAAAATTTTACATTCCTGTTTTTCAAAACGCCTATGGCGCTGGTGTTAAGATAGAATATCTGATCTGCATCACCAGGGCTTGTAAAATCGCTGCCCGGTTTATAAACCCACCCCTGCGGGCCATTGTAGGTGTAAAGCTTTACAGTTCTTCCTTCCTGTACGCCAATAGTGTAATTAAGCAAAAAAAAGGCGCCATCAATCCGGTTGGTACCAACAAAGTCACTAACTGTACTTTTGGCCCAGGTTCCTTGCGGGTTTGTTTGATAAAACCCTATGGTATTCCCTTTCCAAACACCTACGGAACGGCCGTCGTCAAAGGTAAAAATACCTTCAAAGCTCCCGGGGCAGGTAAAGTCTGTACCGGTGTTATATTTCCAGGTTCCCCCCTTGTTTGTTTTATAGAATTTAACGAGTTTGCCTTCGCTTGCCCCAATAAAGTTCCCGCCCAGGTAAAATACATCGGCACAATCCTTAGTACAGGCAAAATCCCGCTTCGGCAAGTATTTCCAGGACTGTCCGTTCCCCGTTGCATAAAATTTTACGGCGCTTCCTTGCCGTACGCCTAAAATGTTGGTATTAAGATAAAATACCTGGGTGCCCGGTTGTTTTTTACAGGTAAATAATAGCAGTATAAATATGAACTGCAAAAAAACAAAAATGCCTTTCCTCATAAATTTATGGTTTAATTGTGATGCTTAATTTAAGCCCTTAACTAAGCACAAATATAACGTGTAAGCCGGTATTTTCTGCAAAAATTTTAATTAAAAATGTTAAATAACCATTTAAAGCTATATATTAGGCACTCAATTTGGATCAATATTAATTATGAAGAATTTTTATAAAGCAGTGTTATTGTATGCAGCATTATGTTTTTTTTCCTGTAAAAAACCAACCTTATTTGAACAGGTTTCGTCCGCACATTCGGGGATTACTTTTAATAACAAAATTACCGAAAGCGACTCCATAAACCCATTAGATATAGTTAACATTTATAACGGCGGGGGGGTAGGCATAGGCGATTTTAACAACGACGGATTACAGGACATATATTTTACCGGGAATACGGTCCCAAACCGCTTATATATAAACAAAGGCAATTTCAAGTTCGAGGATGTTACCGAAAAAGCCGGTGTTGGCGGCATGGGGCGCTGGGGGCGCGGTGTTTCGGTTATTGATATTAATAATGATGGCTTAATGGATATATATGTTTGCAATACCATATATCCCGATTCAAACCGCCGCCGCAACCTATTGTACATTAACCAGGGTGTTGATAAAGACGGCATCCCGCATTTTAAAGAAATGGCAAAAGAATATGGCCTTGATATAAATGTACAATCAACAATGGCCACATTTTTTGATTATGATAATGATGGCCGGCTTGATATGTACCTTACCGTCAACGAAGCTAATGAAATCTATTACCCCAATGTGTTTGGCGGTAACAAAATCAAAGGCAAAAACGCCAGCCAGGGAAGGCTCTATCATAACGACTGGGACCCGCGCTTAAAACATCCTGTTTTTCATGATGTTTCGGCCAAAGCCGGCATTAACCTGCAGGGTTTCGGCCATGCTGCTACCATTGTAGATATTAATCGCGATGGCTGGAAGGACATTTATGTAAGCAATGATTTCCTTTCGTCTGACATACTTTACATCAATAATCACGATGGTACTTTTACCGACCGGTCAAAAGAGTATTTCAAGCATACTTCATTCAATGGTATGGGACAGGATATTGTCGACATTAATAATGACGGCCTTGCCGATGTTTTTGAGCTCGACATGAACCCGGAAGATAATTACCGTAAAAAAATGATGATGGGCGCCAATAGTTATCAAAACGTGCTAAGCCTTGAGCGTTTTGGTTATCAATTGCAGTATGTTAGAAATACCTTGCAGTTAAACCAGGGGCCCCGTATGCTGCAGAACGATAGCATCGGCAGCCCTGCCTTCAGCGAAATTGCTTTTATGAGCGGGATTGCCCAAACCGACTGGAGCTGGACCCCGCTGATAACCGATTTTAATAACGACGGGTACCGGGACGTTATTGTTACCAACGGGTTCCCGAAGGATGTAACCGACCACGATTTTATTACTTACCGTCAGGATGCTTTTGCTGGCGGATCGAAACAAACGGTGCTGAGCCAGATCCCTTCTGTAAAAATCCATAATTATGCATTCCGTAATAATGGCGACCTCACTTTTAAAGATGAAACGGATGACTGGGGCCTGAAAATCCCCACTTTTTCTAACGGGGCTGTTTACGCTGATCTTAATAATGACGGCGCTATGGATATGGTTATTAATAATATTGATGACGAGGCGTTGATTTACAAAAATACGGCAAGGGAGAAGGATACTTTAAACACCAATTATATTCAGATAAAATTTAAGGGGGACAGCAATAACCTGAACGGCCTGGGTGCCTGGGCCGATATTTATTACGACCATAACAAACACCAGGTTGCTGAAAATAACCCTTACAGGGGATACCTGTCAACAGACCAGAATATTGCGCATTTTGGCTTAGGGAAAGTGCGTCAGCTTGATTCGGTGGTTATACGCTGGCCGAATGGTAAAAAACA
>DATCES010000504.1:0-4589 GCA_036509935.1 Mucilaginibacter sp. | reverse complement strand
GATTCTATCCTTTCCATACTGCAAATGCCAAATGGTATCCCGGTAGCTACAGTGGCTTTAAACGCTGCTAAAAATGCGGGGATACTTGCGGCGCAAATTTTATCAACCGCTGATGATAACATCGTTCAAAATCTAATCGCGTACAAAGAAAATCTGAAGAAAAAAGTGGAGGAATCCGCGTCTGAAATAAATGGCAAATAGCGGTCGGTTATTTGTTATATTGTTGAATTCATAGTGAGCTTTTTCTTTCGGACTTTCCGACCCGTACTCAATTCAACTCAGGGTTTTCCGGGAAGTTTGCTATGTGGGCATAACGCTGCCCCAATCCTATTACTACTTCCCTCCATAAGTTTTCGTCGTTTTTAGCGAATATTATTTCTTTATTTAATTTGTCGGCCACTATCCAGCTATCCTCCCTTATTTCATCATCTAATTGTTTGGGCGTCCAGCCTGAATAGCCGGTAAAAAACCTGACTTCATCATCTTGTAACCGATAGTCCTTAATCAGGGCCTTTACATCGTCAAAATTTCCTCCCCAATATATCCCATCTGCTATTTCAATGCCGTCATTAATTTTTTCGGGACAGCAATGAATAAAATGCAATGTATTATTCGCTACAGGCCCGCCAAAAAATACAGGCATTTCTGAATAAGAAACTTCGGGCAAAAGATCGCCCAATAAATATTCTCCAGGCTGATTTAAAATAAAGCCCATAGCGCCTGCCTCAGAATATTCAGTCAATAAAATAACTGATCTTTTAAAATTCGGATCCAGCATAAAGGGTTCCGATATCAACAGGTGGCCCGAGGCCGCCGGTATAGAACTGAGCATAAGAGTAAATTTTGTTGAATATAGCAAGTTTTTCAAAAATATATTGTGTTTTTGGATTTTGAAAATATATTAGAATATGTTAGGTATAATTAATTTGTAAATTTGCAGCAATGGATCACGAAAAAATAGAAAACCTACGTGAAGATTATACAGCAGCTTCACTTTTAGAAAACAATACCAAGGCCGACCCCATAAAACAATTTGAGGCATGGTTTAATGATGCACAGGAAGCAAATGTGCCGGAACCTAACGCCATGACCCTTTCAACCGCCACCCATAATGGCAGGCCATCGGCAAGGATCATGTTATTAAAAGGGTTTTATAGTGAAGGCTTTATTTTTTACACCAATTATTTGAGCCGTAAAGGAAAAGAGCTCACCAAAAATCCGAACGCCGCTTTAACTTTTTTTTGGCCGGGACTGCAAAGGCAGGTGCGTATTGAAGGTACGATAGAAAAAATAAGCAAGGAACAATCGGAAAAATATTTTCATTCGCGCCCGAAAAGCAGCCAGATAGGCGCGCTGGCTTCACCGCAAAGCCAGGAAATTGCCGACCGTAGTGTACTGGAAAAAAAGTTAGCCGAACTGGAAGCTGAATATGCTGATAAAGATGTACAAAAACCATCTTTTTGGGGCGGTTATATTTTAAAACCCAGGTTGATCGAGTTCTGGCAGGGCAGGCCAAGCCGCTTGCACGACCGTATCCTGTATAAAAAGATTGATAATAAAACCTGGAAAAAAGTACGTTTGGCGCCATGAGTTTTGAGGAAATTAAATTATTGCTGGTTGAAAAATTTGGCCCCGGTGTAATTACCGGCGCGGAAACCGGCGGCCTGCAGCCTGCATTGCTTATTGAGCCCTGCCGCATAGCCGATGTTTGTTTGGAACTGCGCAATAATCCAAAGACTTATTTCGATTTACTTTCCTGCCTTACCGGGGTTGATTATGGCATCGAAACTATGCGCTTTGGCGTAGTTTACCACCTTGCATCCATCCCTTATAAAACGCAGTTAACTTTAAAAGTTAGCAGTGAAAACAACCGCGACCTTAACCACCTGCCGTCATTCCCCAGCATCACATCCGTTTACCGCACCGCCGACTGGCACGAGCGGGAAGCTTATGATCTGGTGGGGATTTTTTTTGAGGACCATCCAGACCTGCGCCGGATTTTGCTGCCCGATGATTGGGAAGGGTTCCCGTTAAGGAAAGACTACCAAACTGCTGAATATTATAAGGGGATAAAGATAGATTGAGCCCACTAACCCCCTGAAGGGGGAGTTTTTAGGCAATTGCTATGTTCATTGTTTCATCCAAAATATAAGGATGGCACGCCTATAAATTTTGTGGTAGGGCTGGGCGAAACGTTATTTATCCCTTTTGGCACCTGGCATACAGCTTGTTCGCTTATCCCAACTATTTCAGTTGCCTTTGACACATTGAACAGCTAAAACCATAAAGAATTTATGAAGGATGTATGGACATTTAGAAGCCGCCAAAGTAAAGTGAAAGCAATTGCAATGTATAGTTACGCATGGCTGGCAACCCAAAGCAGTAAGTTAAGTGAAAGCCTGAGCGGGAAAGCTACTTTTCGATTTCGGATTTCGGATCTTTCGAAATGGTTTACTTAGATTGCCTGATTAATAGCTACAATAAATTGAGCCTGCGGTTAATTTTGCAGGGCTTTTTTTATTTCGGAAGATGTCCATCGGAAATTACTTAGATTTGGATTTTAAAATAAATCCGAAATCGAAAATCCGAAATAAAAATTGACGACCAACCCCAAATACAATACCGCTCTAAACAATTACCATCAAAAGATTGCCTCGGCCGCTACCGAAGACATGGTGCTGAATATGGGCCCGCAGCATCCTTCAACACACGGTGTTTTACGCCTTGAACTGATAACTGACGGTGAGATAGTTAAAGAAGTTATACCCCACATCGGCTATTTGCACCGCTGTTTTGAAAAACATGCCGAAATGCTTACCTACCAGCAAACTATCCCCTTTACCGACAGGATGGATTACCTTGCTTCCATGAATAACAGCCATGCATTTGTAATGGGCGTTGAGCGGATGATGGGCATTGATAAGGATATTCCGAAACGGGTTGAATATATACGTGTACTGGTTTGCGAATTGAACCGTATCGGCTCGCACCTGATAGCCATCGGCACCTATGGCATCGATATAGGTGCATTTACCCCTTTTTTATGGTGCTTCCGGGATAGAGAGCATATTATGGGTATGCTGGAATGGGCCTCAGGTTCAAGAATGCTGTATAATTATATTTGGGTTGGAGGTTTATATTATGATCTTCCGGTTGGATTTGAAGAACGCTGCCGGGAGTTTGTTGATTATTTTAAACCAAAAATGGTTGAATTGAACCAGCTTTTAACAGATAACGAAGTATTTATAAGCCGCACGGCAAACATAGGTATATTGCCGCTTGACGTAGCCATTAATTACGGCTGTTCGGGGCCAATGCTGCGTGGATCGGGGCTTAAATGGGATTTGCGGCGGATAGATAATTATTCCGTTTACCCCGAACTGGAGTTTGATGTGCCAACAGGCAAAGGCGAAATGGGAACTGTGGGCGATTGCTGGGACCGTTACAAAGTACGCGTGGATGAGATAGAACAATCACTGAAAATGATTGGGCAATGCCTTGACCGGCTTCAAAAAGAGTTAAAACGCACACCTGATTTTGATCCCCGTGCAAAACTACCGCGCAAAACCATACCCAAAGCCCAGGATTATTATGTACGCTGCGAAGGTGCCAAAGGCGAATTGGGCTTTTATTTTATGGCAGACGGAAAATCGGAGATACCAACACGTGTAAAGGCCCGCGCCCCCAGTTTTAATAATTTATCCATATTGCCCGAAATTGCCAGGGGGGTGATGATTGCTGATCTTATAGCCATAGTCGGTTCGATTGATTTTGTGCTTGGCGAGGTTGACAGGTGACCCTAAACAAAAAACGCCCTGAAAAACCGAGGGCGTCTTTTTAATATATATTGGTTGTTATTTGGGCAATTTATTGATTATAAACTTTTACCATAAAAACGTAGTTCTGCAATTTCTTAATCTGCTGAACGCGGTTTAAACTTGTAAGTACGTTTTTCGAGCTTATATTTAAAGGCTTTTTTAACGAATCGGCAGGGATATCCTGGATAGTCTTTAGTAAATAACTTGATTTAACGGCGAATCCGGCTCCTTCCATACGGGTTTGTTTTGCATCTATAACACCTATTAAATTGCCTTTATTATCAAGTAAGGGGCCACCGCTGTTGCCAGGGTTAACAGGTATGGAAACCTGGTAGGCAGTAGTGTCACCTTTATAACCTGTACTTGCTGTTAAAAACCCTGGACCTAAAACCATCGCATCACCCGGGTACCCTATTGTGAATACATTTTCGCCAATATCGCTTTCTGCCTTTTTAAAACTATATGGGATTGCCCCCAAACCCTTGAACGAAGGATCGTTTATTATCAAAACAGCAATATCAGTTTGCGGTTCCGAATAAACAACTTTAGCCTTATAGGATTTTCCATCAACACTTTGCACGTAAACAGAATCAGCATCTTTAATTACATGATTATCCGTAACTATGTATCCGTTTGAAGAAATTGCAAAGCCAGTGCCCCTGAAATTACCAGGGTTATCAATCCTGGTATGTGTGGGGTTAAGTCCATTTACCTTAGATTTCAACTCGTTGTTTGATCTTTTTATCTGATCTACCTCACCCTTTAACCTAA
>DATCES010000503.1:0-11043 GCA_036509935.1 Mucilaginibacter sp. | reverse complement strand
CGGCATGGCCATTTTTTCGAGGTTGTCAATGGTTATCAACGCGCCCTTTGATGGGTCGTCGTTAACATATTTCACAGCGCTTACAGCCACGTCCAGGCGCCAGTTGTTTTGGAACCACCCCCTCCAAAACCATTGGAGGTTTTCCCCTGCCGCGTTTTCAATGGTGCGGAAAAAGTCATCAGGCGTTGGATGCTTGTAAGCCCACTTTTCAATATAAGTCCTGAAAGCAAAATCAAATCGTTCAGCGCCCAATACCTGCTCACGCAGCATTACCAGGCCGGCACTTGGTTTTGAATATAAAAGTGTACCGTTATTCCTTTCCTTTAAGTTAGCGGGCTGGCTCATCATGGGCTCCAAACCCGGCCGGGTAAAAACCGCGGCGGCACGGTGCATATCTATGGGCTTGCGTGCATATTCCCCATTATTAAAGCCAGCGGTTGACAGGGTATTAATGAAGGTATTAAAACCTTCGTCCATCCACCCGTACAAACGTTCATTCGAGCCAACGATCATCGGGAACCATGTATGGCCAAATTCATGGTCGTTTACGCCCCATAACCCTCCTTTTTGGGCTTTATACCCGCAAAAAACAATGCCGGGGTATTCCATGCCGCCAACAATACCGGCAACAGCGGTTGCGTTTGGATAAGGGAACCCGAACCACTTGGCCGAATTAAATTCAATTGATTTTTTAACGTACTCGGTTGAACGGCCCCAGGCATCATTGCCATCGCTTTCAACCGGGTAGGCTGATATGGCCATTGCCTTCCTACCGCCTGGCAGGTCCATTTTCGCGGCATCAACAATAAATGCCGGTGATGCCGCCCATGATGCATCGCGGGCGTTCTTTATTACAAAGTGCCAGGTCAGGTCCTTCTTGCCTGCCGGGCGCGAGGCCGGGTCGGTAACTTCGGCTGCCGTACGTATAACTACTGTACTTTCGCTGTTCCGGGCCTGTTCCCAACGCTTTAACTGTAGGGGGGTATATACTTCCAGCGGGTTCATCAATTCACCGGAACCAACTACAATATCTTTGGCAGGCGCGGTAATTTTCAGGTCGAAATCGCCGTATTCCAGGTAAAATTCCCCGGGGCCTGTGTATGGAACAGTATTCCAGCCCGATATATCGTCATATACGCACATGCGCGGGTACCATTGCGCTACCTGGAATATTTTTCCGTTTTTGGTTTCCAGTATGCCCATGCGGTCCGACCCGTCATTCGGGGAAATAAAAGAATACTCTATTTTTAATTTTACCTGGCCGCCATCGGCTGCTGCTGCTCCTGGTAAAAAAAGTTGCATCCGGGTATCCGACACCAAAAATTTAACATCGGTTTCAACCCCTTTTGCGCCAATCTGTTTTATTGATTTAATTTTATACCCTGCATCAAAATCCTGTCCGCGGCCCCAGTTGCGGCTGGTTGGCACAGGCGGGCTGCCCACTAAGGGTACTATAGCAGTTCCCCTTGAATCAAGTTTAAAAAGGTTTTGCTCAAGGTTCATCCATAAATAGCTAAGCGTTTGCGGGCTATTATTGGTATAGGTTAAAATTTCGGAACCGGTAATTTCGTTATTTTCATCGTTTAACGTTGCCGCCAATTGGTAATCGGCCCTGTTTTGCCAGTATTTCGGACCGGGTTCGCCATCCGCCGCGCGGTATCCGGAACCATTTTTAGTGTAAAATAACGGCCCGAAGGTTTCGTGATAATCGTAATTTGTGGCCGACTGGGCGGGAGAGGCAGCAGTGGCGGTAGTAGTAGCAGTTTGTTGGGCATAGCTTATGCCGGTTACCGCCATAAAAGCCGATGCGAAACCGGCTATCTGGTTTAATTTCATTTTTAAATAATTTGATCAGTTACCGAAAGCAAGTATAGTACCTTAATTTTGAATTACAGAATTATTGATTTGTTGAAGTATGGATTTGGCTACAATCACTAATTCACTAACTCGTACCTACAATAATCCACCCTTATAAACCCCCTCATCAAACCCAAAAAATAAGAAATCGCCGTCCTCAAGCACCGGCCGTTTTATCATGCTGGTTTTTTCCGTTAGAAGTTTGAACGCACCGGCATAGGTTTTTATGCTTTCTTTAACCTCAGGCTCAAGCTGTTTCCAGGTTGCGCTTTGTTTGTTTAAAAACTTTTCATAACCGGCTTTTTTGTCCCACTCTTTTAACTTTTCTTCACTTATGCCCAACTTTTTAAAGTCGTGAAATTCAAAATCCACCTTGTTAGCTTTTAACCACCTGAGCGCCTTTTGCACTGTATCGCAGTTGATAATTCCGTAAACTTTCATGGGGCTAAGATACGGGAAAAAAGAGCCAGGAGATCAAGAATCAAGAGTTAAGAACCAAGACAGGAAGATTGATGTGCGAATGTGTAAATTTCAGATGTGCAGATTATTTAAACATACTCATGTTGAAGAAAATTTTCCATCAAACGACTTTTTTGGTCTTGATTCTTGACTTCTTGACTTCTTGCCTCTAATACTTAATTACCGTTTCCACTGCTGCTTTTACCGCTGCCTTTGGTATCATCGTTTTCGATGCCATGCTCATTTTTCTTGATATTGCTGTTCAGCTTTCCGAGCCGGAAATTAAAGCGCACAGCGAAAGACCTGTAATAATTCTGGTTATAGGTACTCTGGTAAAATGCTGTTGAATTGATGTTTGACCTGAAGGTATTGTACTTGCTGTAAGGGTTATTGGCGACAAGCACTATAGTCATTTTTTTATTAAAGAAATCTTTTGAAAACAAATACTGATTAAAAATAAAGTTGCTCGATTTGCCCTGCAGGTTTACATATTCGTTGCAGGGAAGAAAAGAGATTTAACACAATTTAACTAAAATGTTAGTTTTATCACAAAGATGTTACGAAAAGGAGGCTTAGATGAGGGAAGTCTATTCATTCGAATTTTCAGACTTAACGTTGCAGGTGTTATTATGTTACTGCACATATTCAAGTTGCACCCTTAAATGAGATAGAAGACCATGAAACCATTTGACTATTTTCGTTTCGTCAGTAATAGGATGAATATCCATTCCATCATTTATCCAATTTCCAATCATTGCAAAATGAATTTTATTTACATCTATAATTTTCGATTTCTCTTCGGTTAGAAGACTTAAAAAATTATCTGAACCGTCATAATTAGCTATTTCCTCAAATGTTTTTTCAATTGCCTGATTGGCAGTTACATGCCAATGGGGTTGAGGATGTTTTGCATCATGATCATTGTAATCATCCCATTCAGCTCTAAAAAGTTGGTGTTTAACATTATCGTCGGTTTTTCCTTGAAAAACTGATAATGAAATGAGAGTATTTATGTCCTGAAATTTTATGTCAATATAAATCCAAAAAAAATCAAACCATTTGATTACATTGATTTGTTCCCGAAAGTTATCGTAATTATTTATTGCTTTTGAATTGTTGTCACCGGAAATAGTGAATCTATTAGTATTGCTTGGATGAAGATAGAAGGTTGATTCTGTAAAAAATGGTTTACAGGTATTATTTAAGGTGTTTATTAAATCCTTCTTATTTATCATAAGCTGTTATCGTGAAAGGTAAAAATATTTTGTTAAAATATCCTCACTTACACTTTGTACATATGAATTTCCATTGGATAATTGTTGCCCTATTTCAACGAGTTGCCTATAGGCATTTGACTCTTTTACCTTTCTTGAATTTACGTTAGGGATAGGAATTTGATTAGTGTGTTTCATTCCTAAATCATACCATTTACCTCCAGCAAGTTGCCTAGACGAATAGATAGACAATAATTTGTCAAAAAAAGGACTTGAGAAAATAGCCAAATAAAAATAAAAATCATCGATATCTTCAAAGTCTCTAATGGGTGTCCATGCATATCCTCTTTCTACCACAAACTTTCCATTCCTATCGAATGCAAATGAATCGGAGTTGCCAAATTCTTTAGAAAACAATCTATAGCCAGGAATAAATTGCCAATTTCTAGGTCTAGCTAGTCCCCACCACTCTGATATTCCTTTTCTTAATTTCAGCAAGTCTTCATTCGGTTTAAGATAATTCGAGTAGAAATATATTGACTTTTCTTTTAACTCTTCTTCGTTTCTGAAAATTGCACCTTTCGAATTGTAGGGATACCAAATATATTTCTTTTGAAAAAGTTGTCCATTCTTTATAGAATCATTGTCGATTACAAGTCTGAAATATTTTTTTTCATTAGCAGGTAGCAATGAAAAATCGCTCTCTATAATTTTGAAGACGTCTTGTATACCTTGCCGTATACCAGGTTGCACATTAAAAATATCTTCTATCCTACTTAATCTTTTTTCTAAAACAAAACGCTCAATTGTTTTAAATAATTCATTGTCAGTTAACGAAATCGGCTTCCAACTATCCTTAAAAATAGGGAAAAGAGAAGGTTGAAAAATACTATAATCTTTTTCATCAACCGTTAATTGATTTGTGTAAATCATTTTTCGTAAATCACGAAGGGCGTTTTGGGCAATTCCTTTTTCGTTTCGAGACCATAAGAGCGTTGGTATATAATTTGCTTTAGGTTTATGGCCAACTATTAGGCTAACATCGGTTAAAGCGTCTTCAAAAACAAAGTTTCCAAGCTTACCGATCAGAGTTATCGTAATTAGGTCATAAACATCTGTTCGCAGTTTTTTGTATGAATCCAAAGCTAATACAGATGACGGAATGATACAACCAATTACTCCATTTGTATCTAAACATTGAATTGCTTTATAAAAAAATGCACTAGCTTGATTTGGTTTTCCTATGAAATTTTTCCCCAAAGTGTCTTTTATGGCATCTCTTAAATTCTTGTTGCTTAATAACTCCCAAGACACAAATGGTGGATTCATTAAAATTAAATCATAATCATTGTCCCAAGATTCGGTTAACGAGTCCATTACTAATTTAGTTTCGAAGGAGAGCCTTTTGTCCCAAATGGTTCTCTGTTCATACCTAAGTAAAAAATTGGAAGTATTGATCGCTGTTTCAGATGAGTCCCAACCAATTACATTTAGTTCGCCTTTGTAATTTAGTTCGTTTAGTTGCTTTAAAGTCTCGATTAAAAACTCTGATGATCCACATGATGGATCAAAAATTTTTAATTTTTTCTTTCTCAAATCCAATTGATTGATTGCATTTTCGACGATCGTACGCGCCAAATAGGGAGGTGTATAATGTATACTCGAGTATAGGTTATTCCGTGACTCAATTTTAGTCGAAACATCACCAAATAAATCCCGCTGTGGGTTAAAAAACAAAACTTCTTTCTGTGCCTCCTGGAAAAGAATACCGGCAGAATGCCTAATAATTAAATCTAATTCAGGTTTAATATTTCCTATACCTTGTTTAATTTTTTCTGTAAAGAAATCAAACCCATTGGGAATGTTAATATTATTTACGTTCCATTTGTTTACATCAAAATGTTTGTAATCGTCCTCGAGACTAGTTAGTAAAACAAAAAGTAAATTTAGAGCTTCTACTGGGTTAGTTTTTTCTAACGTTATATTCCTAAACTGTCTAAAAATATCAATTATAAACGGCACAACGTCCTTTTCGGACTTATAACTCTTAGATAATAAATATGTGTAAAATTTATCAAAATTATCGCTTACTTGTTTTTGCGCAATTTCCTCGGGGTGATTTTTGGACCAGTTAAAGATTTTTACTTTGTCTTCTTCAAGAACAACAAAATTCTTTGTGTTAGTAGACCAAGATTTGGAATAATAATCTTCAATAATATTTTCATCGTTCAAAGTTTTCAGACAAAAATCCCCATATCCCCCATTTAACATCACATAGCTCACTTGGTAACTAGTTGGTTTTAAACGAATTGGCAAGAGCCCGAAACTCTGTTTCCAAATAGTAATGTCTGAAAGATTTATCATTGCACCAAAATACAGTTTTTTATTATGTGTTTAAATTGTTGAAATAAATAGCGGTGATAGGAACAAAATAACGCAAATAGGATATGGTTAGAGCATTCTTCTTATCAACATAATAACATTTACACTCGGCCAGTCAAGCGTTTCGGCTTACTTCTAGAGGTTTTCAACGTCGGTCTGAAGAAGACTGTAAGCCAAAACTCACACTATACCTGCTAATCGCTGCCGCCTATACTATCCTCGACCTAAAAGATATTATCCTATTTATTATACCTTGTCATCGTCAATTCCGTCCCGATAGTCACAAAACTTTTTATCATTTCAATTGCGCGGTCAATTAAAGCAGGCAATTCGGGTAATTCATCCTTGTCAAATCCGTCTAACACATAATCAACCTGGCGGCCTTTGGGGAAATCATTGCCTACGCCAAAACGCAGGCGTGCATATTCGTTGTGGCCAAGCGTAGCCTCAATATGCTTTAAGCCGTTATGCCCTGCTGCGCTCCCTTGAGGCTTTAAACGCAATGTGCCGAAGGGCAGGGCAATGTCATCAACCAATACCAGTACATTTTCGGCAGGTATTTTTAATATTGATATCCAATGGCCAACAGCTTTCCCGCTAAGGTTCATATAAGTTGTTGGTTTGATAAGATAGAGTGTGCGGGCTTTGTAATTTACTTCGGTATAATAAGCCAGGCGCTCATTATAAAATTTAGCGTTTTCGTGCTTCGCAAACTCATTTAAAATCATAAAACCGATGTTATGCCGGGTATCGGCATATTCGGGCCCTATGTTTCCTAAACCAACGATGAGATATTTCATTTCAGTTCATGGTTCATAGTTCATAGTTCATAGCCTTTTAGGGGTTCATAGAACAATGAACATAACCTTCTTAAATTTAAACGCGAAGATATTACTTTAAAACAAAAACAGCGATAAGCCTGAACCTATCGCTGTTAATCGGTGTAATCACTCAATAATATGTGTAATCACTCCTCCATCGGTGAAATCACTTAATAATCGGTGCAATCCCAGCAATTATTTTTTTGCTGGTGTTGCTGCGGCATCCTGTTCGGCCTGGCGCAATGCGCGTGAAGTGGTTACCGATACAATGGTATCTTCCTGGGCATTAGTGATCACCTGTTTAGCTAATTTAATATCCGAAACCTTTACAGATTTACCAACTTCCAGCTCATCAATACTTACTTCAATGGCATCCAGATGGTCTTTGGGTAAAGCTTTGATACGTAATTTTCTTAATTTTTGCACCAGTTTACCGCCTGTTTTTACACCCGGCGAAGTTCCGATTAATTTAACAGGTATCTCCATGGTGATCGGTTTTTTATCATCTAACAATAAAAAGTCGATGTGGATGATCTGTTCAGTTAAGGGGTGGAACTGGATGTCTTTAATAATGGCCTGTGATTTTGTACCGGCAATGTTTAAGTCGATGAAATGAACAACCGGCGTATAAACTACGGCTTTCAAATCAGCTGCGGACACTGAAAAGTGGGTTTGGGTTGGCCCACCGTAAAGTACTGCCGGCACAAGCGCCTGGTAACGCAGTTCTTTAGCATCTCTTTTCCCTACGTTCTCCCGTGGAGAACCGCTAATAGCAATTGATTTCATTTGTTTTTATTTATTTTAAGTTCATAGTTGATGGTTCATAGTTCATAGAAGGAACCATCTCATTGTATTATTTATTTTCTGTTCATTGTTCATCATTCATAGTTCATAGCGCTTCTGCCATGAACTATGAACCATCAACCATGAACTAATCCACCTTAAACAACTGGCTAATTGAGCCATGTTCATTTACATTCATTATCGCCTTTGCAAACAAGTCTGCAGTTGTTAATACCCTTATTTTACTGCTTTGGTATTTAAGCGGTATGGTATCGGTAACTATCAGCTCGGTTAAAGCCGAATTTTCTATCGTTTCGTATGCATTGCCTGATAATACCGGGTGTGTACAAACCGCACGTACGCTGCGCGCCCCGCGTTCCATAATTAATCCTGCTGCTTTTGCCAATGTCCCGGCCGTATCGCATATATCATCAATCAGCACTATATCCTGGTCGGTAACATCGCCGATAAGGGTCATTGATTCAATTTCATTGGCGCGTTTACGGCGCTTATCGCAGATCACCACTTCGGCGTTAAAGAACTTGGCAAATGACCGTGCCCTGTACGAACCGCCCATATCCGGCGAAGCAATGGTTAAATTGCCTAATCCCAGGCTTTTTATATAAGGCACAAATATTACCGAAGCATCCAGGTGGTCAACCGGGATATCAAAAAAGCCCTGAATCTGCGCAGCGTGCAGGTCCATCGTCATAATGCGGTTTATGCCCGCAGCCACCAAAATATTGGCAACTAATTTTGAGCCTATAGCAACGCGCGGCTTGTCCTTCCTGTCCTGCCTGGCCAGCCCGAAGTACGGGATAACCGCAGTTACATAATGTGCGGATGCACGGCGTGCCGCATCGGTCATCATCAGCAGTTCCACCAGGTTATCTGTTGGCGGGTTTGTACTCTGTATCAAAAACACATCGCAGCCACGCACCGATTCATTAAAATGCGGCTGAAATTCGCCATCGCTAAACCGCGTTAAAACTACATCGCCAAGCTCCCTTCCATACCGGGCGGCAATGTTTGCCGCCAGTACCGTTGTACCCGAGCCTGCAAATAACTTAACGGTATTAAACTGTAATGGCATTTCTTGAATTACGATTTACGAATTACGATTTTAGATTAAATATAACAATATAATCTGAAATATGCCATCCGTTACCTGGTAAACAAATATTCGGATTCAGATAACAATTTTAAATAAATCTAAAATCGTAAATCTAAAATCCGAAATCATTCGTGTTGCCCGACCAGGATTCGAACCTAGACAAACGGTACCAAAAACCGTTGTACTACCATTATACTATCAGGCAATCTCCTTGTGAATGTTAGCTATCCCAAAAAGGTTTGCAAATATAGGAGGATTTTTTTTGTTATCAAAAGCAATTTTTAAAAAGCAAGCAATAAGCCGAATGCATAAAGCCAAAAGGCGATAATGGCCCTTGACATTCGTTAGTTAAGCATTGGGCTTTCTGCTTTAAGATTTCACCTCTTCTAATCCTCAATCACCACCCCCATTGCGCAGAATTTATTGATGCTCGGACCGTAAAAATGAAAATTTTCTGTGTAAGCAGCTAATTGTATTTTAAAACCTTCCGGGATCGCGGCTGGTGTGAAACACTGCTGTTATATTTACCGAATTTTCATTTTCTTCTATATCGTAAACTATGCGAAATGGGAAACGTCTCAATAGGGCGAAACGATATTTTTCTGAAAATTGAACAGCGAATTGATATGGGTTCTTGCTGATTAGCCCGAGGTACTCATCCACCTCCGTTATAAACTGATCACCCAAACCCGCGCTTTGCTCCTCATACCAATCATAAGAGTCCTGCAAGTCATCGGTAGCTGTCTGAAGTATTTCTATGTGAAATTTCATGAACGGAAGAACCTTTTTCTAACTTCTTCCCAGGGTTCTGATTTTATTTTTCCGGCTTTAAAATCACGTTCTCTTCTGAGGATTTCGGTTTTTTGCGCTTCTGACAGGCCGTCCGATTGGGTTTCGGCGCTATAGTTATATTTATTACTATTTAAGAAATCAAGCAAAGCCCTTTCTTCCCGTTCATCAGCAATATTAACAAGTAATGTTGTCATATAACAAATTTACAAATTTAATCCTCAATCACCACACCCATCGCGCAAAATTTGTTGATGCGCTCGGTAACAAGTTCATCAATATTGCGCTCTTTTAATATTTTCAAATCTTTTAACAGTTGTTTTTTTAGGGTAGCGGCCATAGCAACCGGGTCATGGTGGGCGCCGCCGAGGGGTTCTTTTATAATACCGTCAATAAGCTTGTTCTTAAACATATCTGATGAAGTTAGCTTCAGCATTTCTGCCGCCCTTTCTTTATGTTCCCAGGTTTTAAAAAGAATGGTGGAGCAGTTTTCGGGGGAGATCACGGAATACCACGAGTTTTCCAGCATCATCACTTTATCACCAATAGCTATTCCCAAAGCGCCGCCTGAAGCGCCCTCGCCGATAATCACACAAATTACCGGCACTTTCAGCACGGACATTTCGAGCAAATTTCGGGCTATGGCCTCGCCTTGTCCGCGTTCTTCAGCCTCCAGGCCGGGAAATGCCCCGGGCGTATCAATCAGGGTGATAACCGGTTTATTGAATTTTTCGGCTAATTTCATCAGGCGCAGGGCTTTGCGGTAGCCTTCGGGGTTGGGCATACCGAAGTTACGGTATTGGCGCTCTTTGGTGTTGCGCCCTTTCTGGTGCCCTATAAACATCACTGTTTGCCCGTTAATGGCGCCAAAGCCGCCTACAATCGCTTTATCATCCCCAACCGTCCTGTCGCCGTGCAGTTCGATAAAATCATCGCACATCAGTTCAATATATTGCAGGGTGTATGGCCTTTCGGGATGGCGGGCTATCTGTACCTTTTGCCAGCCGGTAAGGTTGGCATATATTTCGTGCCTGGCCTCCTCTAATTTATTTTCAAGTTCGGCAACCGTTGCAGACATGTCCAGCTTGTTCTTGTCTTCAACCTGCTTCACTTTATCAATCTGCTGTTGCAGCTCGGCCAGTGGCTTTTCAAAGTCAAAAGTTATCTTCATATTATTTAACTTTATTAGGGGGCGCTAAATTAACTAAAACTAATGTTATTTTTTAATTAGCTTTTTGCTATGATTTTTGTCAAATGTTATGCCGATTGTTATTAAGGTGTAAATACATTTTCAAAATATCATTTACAAGCAGCAATCGCTTACCGCCGCCCACAGAAAACCAACACATAAGAAAATTAGGGGAATATCTTTAAATTTGACAAATTTAACTATGATCACATCCACCGATAATGCTGAACACTATACCTGGGGGGCGCAATGCGATGGCTGGCGCCTTTTACGATTGGACACTTTAAGCGTGATACAGGAACGCATGCCACCGGGGGCAAGCGAACAATTGCATTTCCATGAACGCGCGCAACAGGTATTTTATATTTTATCGGGCACGGCAACGTTTGAAGTTGAAGGCGGGATAAAAACGGTTAAGCCTGGTCAATCCATACA
>DATCES010000502.1:0-4458 GCA_036509935.1 Mucilaginibacter sp. | reverse complement strand
AAATTGAGATGATTAACCTGACCGACCGTGAGTATAAAATGAAAGCGGTACTTAACATGGTTAAAAATGAGTACGATTTTATTATTATTGACTGCTCGCCATCATTGGGCCTTATTACCATTAATGCGCTAACCGCCGCTGATTCGGTTATTATACCGGTTCAATGCGAATATTTCGCATTAGAGGGTTTGGGTAAGCTGTTAAATACAATCAAAATCGTTCAATCGAGGCTAAATCCGCAATTAGCGATCGAAGGCATCCTGTTAACCATGTATGATGTAAGGCTCCGCTTGTCAAACCAGGTAGTTGAGGAAGTGAGGACCCATTTTGAGGATATGGTATTTGATACTATTATTCAGCGAAATACACGTTTAAGCGAGGCCCCAAGCTTTGGCATTTCGGTAATTATGCATGATGCTACCAGCAAAGGGGCCATAAACTATCTTAATTTAGCCCGTGAAATTATACGGAAAAATGGCCTGGTCAGCAATGAGGCCACCGCAAAAACAGAAACATTATAAACAAATGAGTGCAGAAAAAAGAAACGCCTTAGGAAGGGGATTAAGCGCATTACTGAATGATTCTGATATTTTACAATCAAACAAAAACAGTGTTTCATCAGGACCGGAAGTTAATAACCTGGGTTCGGTAAATGAGATAAAATTAGCTGAAATTGAAGTAAACCCTTTTCAGCCGCGTACTGATTTTGATGAGCAGGCGTTGGCTGAATTAGCCGATTCGATAAGGCAGCAAGGGCTTATTCAGCCTATCACAGTAAGGCGCATAAATGCCCACAGCTACCAGCTGATAGCAGGCGAGCGCCGTTTCCGCGCTTCAAAACTGGCGGGTTTAACCCATATCCCCGCTTATGTGCGTACTGCCAATGATCAGCAAATGCTTGAAATGGCGCTAATTGAAAACATTCAGCGCGAAAACCTGAATGCCATTGAAGTGGCCCTAAGCTTTCAGCGGATGATGGAAGAATGTAGCCTGAAGCAGGAAGAATTAAGCGAACGTGTAAGTAAAAACCGCTCGACAGTAACCAATTACCTGCGGTTATTAAGGTTGCCGCCGGGCATTCAGGCTTCTATACGCGATGGCCAGATCAGCATGGGCCATGCCAAGGCGCTGATAACTATCAACGACCCAACCCAACAAATATATTTGCACCAGCATATCATAAAGCATGGTTTATCCGTTCGTAAAACAGAGGAACTGGCCAGGGACGTTCAAAGGGCCCCGTTAAAAAAAGAAGGGAAACAACCTGAACCGGTCTCATTCCAGATTCAAAAAATACAGGACGACCTCGCATCGAAATTCAGCACAAGGGTTAAACTTAAAATCGGGAACCAGGGCAACGGTACTATTGAGATTCCATTTTTATCGGAAAGCGATCTTAGCCGTATCCTTGAAATTATGGAATGGTAAAATATAGCTTCCTGGCTTAGGGAAGGTTTTAATTAAAAAATGTATAAATATTTGCTTTTATTCTGGCTGTCGTCATCAATTACTTTTTCAGCAATGGCGCAATCAGATACCTCGCGTGCTGCTGCTAAGGCAAAAACAGATAGTATCAAATTAAAAAGAAGGGATACTGTTGTAAGCGCGGTGCCTGTTGCGAAAAAGAAAAAAGAAAAAGTTTATCATCCCGACACTTTGCATAGCCCGCATAAAGCGGTAATCCGTTCATTGCTGATCCCCGGCTGGGGGCAGGTTTATAATCATAAGTGGTGGAAAGTGCCGGTTATTTACGGTGCGCTTGGCACTTTAGCGTATTATATTAATTGGAACAACACAAATTACCAGGAAATATTAGCGATTTCAATATTCCGCGAACATGGGACGGTGCCGGCCCTAACGGATAAGAACTACACAAGGTACCAGTTATACATTAATCAATCAACCAAGGCCTTGTACGATGCAACAGATTATTACCGCCGCAACCGCGACCTTTGTTATTTGAGTTTTTTTGGCGTATGGGGCATAAATGCAATAGATGCCTATATTGATGCAAAATTTATCAGTGCATATACCGTTGATGATAACCTTTCGATGAAGGTAAGCCCTGGTTTGCTAAACCAGCAGCAGTTTGCCATGAACCCTGGCGGTTCGTTTATTCCGGCTATAAAAATTATCTTTACACTCAGATAATGAATTTTAATGAAACCAAGCAATGTTTTAAAATAAGGCTTTCGCAGGTTTCAACAGTATAATAAATAATTAAAATGAAAATTGCATTGTTAGGCTACGGTAAAATGGGCAGGATAATTGAAAATATAGCCATTGACCGCAAACACGAAATAGTATTAAAAATTGATTACGATAACCTGCATGAACTTACGGTAGAAAACCTGCAAAAAGCTGATGTAGCCATTGAATTCAGCACACCGGCTACTGTACTTGGCAATATTGGGCATTGCTTTCAGGCCGGTGTGCCGGTAGTGGTGGGTACAACCGGCTGGTACGATAAAATGCAGCAGGTAAAACAACAATGCGAATATGGCAACCACTCATTGATCTACGCATCTAATTTTAGCATTGGTGTAAACATATTTTTTTATGTTAACCGGGTACTTGCAAAACTGATGAACAATTATCCCTATTATGAGGTACAGGTAGAAGAGATACATCACACCCAAAAACTTGATGCGCCAAGCGGTACCGCCATCACTATTGCCGAAGGTATAATTGAAAACCTGGGCTCGAAAAAAGATTGGGTTAATGTGTTGGCAACCGATGGCGGGGAAACCGCCGGTGACAATATTAAAAGCGACGAATTATTGATAGAATCATTCCGCATTGACAGCGTTCCGGGGACACATACGGTGATTTATGACTCGGAAGTAGATAGTATTGAATTTAAACATACTGCCCACAGCCGGAACGGTTTTGCCTTAGGCGCTGTAATGGCCGCAGAATGGGTACAGGATAAAAAAGGGTTTCATTCTGTACAGGATATGTTTGATTTTAGTTGATCCTGATAAAGTAGATAATTATTCCCAATATTGTAAATATGAACTGGAAATTCTGGAAAAAGAAAAAGAATACCCCCGCCAAGAAAAAGAAAAGCGCTACGCGTGAGTGGGTCGATGCTGTTGTTTTTGCCGTTATAGCGGCAACACTGATCCGCACTTTTTTTATCGAGGCGTATGTTATACCAACCCCTTCAATGGAAAGATCGCTGCTGGTTGGCGATTTCCTTTTTGTGAGCAAGGTAAATTATGGCGCCCGTACCCCCATGACGCCAATTGCCTTCCCTTTTGCACACCATACAATGCCTGTATTAGGCACAAAAGCATATTGGGACGGCCTCGAAGTGCCTTACTACCGTTTACCTGGCTTTACAAACGTGAAAAAGAATGATGTGGTTGTATTTAATTACCCGCAGGATACTATAAACAACCGCCCGGTTGACAAACGCGAAAATTATATTAAACGATGCCAGGGTACCGCAGGCGATACGTTAAGTGTTGTTGAGGGACAGGTTTATGTAAATGGAAAAGCAATGCCCAATCCGCCGGGGGAGCAGATGGAATATAGCTATAAAACAACCGGCGAGGACATGAACCCTGCTGTTATGGATGAACTTCATGCTACACAGTACGAAGGCCGGCCTTACCTGGCAATGACACAGGCATCTGCAAATATTTTTAAGGGGTATTCAAATATTAAATCATTTATGCCTGCTATTGCTCGAAAAGGCATCCCAGACCCACAAAATCCGGTTTTCCCCCATGTATTCCCTATTCATGTAATGCTTACCCCACAAATTCCTGATTATAAATGGAATGTGGATAATTTCGGGCCTATAATTATCCCAAAAAAAGGGTGGACGGTAAAATTAGACAGCATGACTTTCCCCCTTTACGAACGGGCCATTGAGGTTTATGAAAATAATAAGGTACAGGTTGTGAACGGGGTTATTTTGATAAACGGCAAAAAAACCAATACCTATACTTTTAAAATGGATTACTACTGGATGATGGGCGACAACCGCCACGATTCGGAAGATTCACGATTCTGGGGGTTTGTACCCATTGATCATATTGTGGGCAAGGCGCTGTTTATCTGGATGAGCTGGGATGATAATGCTTCCTTCTTCAGCAAGATCAGGTGGAGCAGGTTGCTCAGGGGAATAAATTGATTTTGGATTTCGGAATTATCGAAAATGTATCGATTTTTGGTCTCGTGCCGGCACGTCTATCGAATGCTATTAGGTTAAGAGAAATATTGTTTATAATTGTTTTTCACCCTCTTTGCCGATTTCGGCAGAGAGGGTGATCCATCCGCCAGTTGGCGGAGCAGATCGGTCCATAGGACTCCTGCGGAGGTGAGTAAATGTACGGGCGACACATTACCGCAAATGCATGGTGGTGTCTACTCACCCCGACATCGCTTCGCTCGTCGACCCTCTCTTTGCTGCGCAGAAAGAGGGTAAAAAGACATTTTGCTATATGT
>DATCES010000501.1:0-4593 GCA_036509935.1 Mucilaginibacter sp. | reverse complement strand
CCAACAATAACAATCCCTATGCCCATACTTATATCCGTAAATCCCTGATATTGACTAATAAGGTAGCCGCTAACCGCTGTCAATGCATTGGCCAGCGCCAGGCCGGTAATTTTCATCCTGTCGGTATTTACCCCCAGGGATCTGATCATTGATTCACTGTTGCCTGTGGCGCGCATGGCAATGCCAAAGTCTGTTTTAAGCACGTAGCCTATTATAATGGTAATTATCACTACAAAAATTGATAATATCCAAAAGGCATTGTGATTTGGGTCGGCGCTGATATTGATCAGCCCGAATATTGAAGATACATTGATAAGCGGCAGGTTTGACCTTCCCATCAATGATAAATTAACTGAATAAAGGGCTGTCATTACCAAAATTCCCGCCAGCAAGGCATTTATCTTTAACTTGGTATGGATAATTCCGGTTAATGCCCCTGCAATTGCCCCTGCAATAATCACAGCGGGTAAAATAATATAGGCCGGCTGATGATGGGTGAGTAAAATTGCGGTAACCACGCCCCCCAACGTATAACTGCCATCGGTAGTGATGTCGGGGATGTTAAATATTTTCATGGAAATATAAATCCCCAACGCAATGGCCGAAAAGCAAAGCCCTTGTAATAAAGCGGTGAGATAAAAATCCATCTATTTAACAGGTTCGAAATTTGAAGGCAACGTTATATTGTATTTTTTGGCAGCCGCCACGTTATACACCCTCCTCCTTATCTTTACCATTTCGGGTTGCAAGCCTTTGGCGCTATGATTTTTTAAAAATTGTGCCGCCTGGTGGCCGGCCTGGTACCCCCATTGGTAAATATCAGCGCCGAAAGCGGCTACCGCCCCGCGCTCAACCAACCCGGCCTCGCTGGTAAATATCGGCACATTCTTTTGATCGCAGTTTTTTAAGATCGTTTCAAACGAGGCAAATACGCTGTTATCAGGATTTGCAAAAAAAGCATCGATGTTTTTTGCCAGCAACGATTGGGTTACCAATTGCGCATCAGCCGAAGAATTTAAAGGCAAAGCTATAAGTTTGATGTTTAATTTATCAGCCAATGACTCAATGCGTTTTTTTGCCTCAACCGACTGCGGCTCTGATTGGTTGTAAATCATCCCCACAACCAGTTTACCCGACTTTGGCTTTAAAAATTTGGGAATGTTTGAAAAAGAAGTATCGATATAGTTCAAATCCTCTACCACACCAAATAAATTAGACGGCGCTTTTCCACTCGCATCCTGCAAATTCATCAATTTGGCTGTTGGCGATACCATAACAAAAACCGGAATAGTTTTCGTTTTTTGCAGCGCGGTAATGGAGGATAAAGTAGGACAGGTGGCCATAAGGTCAACCTTCCCGGTAACAAAGTAATTTACAATCTGTGTTAAAGTGGGGATACTTCCCTGTGCATTACGGTATTCAATTCTTATGTTTTTCTTATCTTCGCTAAAACCGTTTTTCCTTAATGCATCAACAAAACCGGTCTTGGCCGGCGCTAAAGAAACATCTTCAAAAGCATCAACGAAACCGATAACAGGTACAGTATTTTTATTGCCCGGTTTGCATGAATTGATAATAGCCAATAAAAAAAACAGGACAACATATTTTAGCATATTCATGCCACTAAGGTAAATAAATGGAATGAAAGGCTGAAATAGTGATTAGAGATTGGAGATTAGTCAAAAATAAAGCCGTGATGTCCCCAATTAAATAAAAAAAAATGGTTTCCCAGCCATCCCCAGTAAATCGCCAAAATCCGGCTTTAACCTTTTACTGTCTTTTATCAATAAACCCGGTGAGCTAATATTTTCATTTTAAAAAGATGGTTCAAATAATTAACATGCTAATTTTTCAACAAAATAGCGGTTAATTAGCCTTAATAGCTATATTGGATTTTTAATTATAAGGCGTTGAAAAAAGAAGTGATAATAGAATTATTCGGGAAGTTTGAACAAGCTTGTTATAATTATAATGGGATAGAATGCTGGAGCGCACGCGAATTACAGGAAATATTAGGCTATTCAAAATGGGTAAACTTTATAAATGTACTTGAAAAAGCGAAAAAAGCATGTGAAAATGCTGATTCAAGTGTTACCGACCATTTTGCCGATGTCGGTAAAATGGTTACTATTGGAAGTGGCGGGCAAAGAGAAGTTGAAGATATTGCTTTAACGCGTTATGCCTGTTATCTGATTGCACAAAACGGGGATCCTTCAAAACCGCCGATAGCGTTCGCTCAAACTTATTTCGCTGTTCAAACCCGCAAACAGGAAATTATCGAGCAGCGCTTGTTAGATGTTGATAGGGTTACTGCACGCGAAAAACTCACCAAATCAGAAAAAACACTTTCGGGTATCTTGTACGAACGCGGCGTTGATAGCGCGGGATTTGCAATGATCCGTTCTAAAGGCGACCAGGCTTTATTTGGCGGTTTCAGTACCAATGATATGAAAAAAAAGTTAGGCGTACCTGCCTCAAAGCCCTTAGCCGATTTTTTACCTGCAATAACCATCAAAGCAAAGGAATTCGCCAATGAATTAACCAGCCATAATGTGATTGAGAAAGATTTAAATAAACAAACTCAAATATCACAGGAGCATGTTGAAAATAACAAAGCGGTAAGGGATATTTTATTGCAAAGAGGTGTACGCCCAGAAGCCCTGCCACCAGCCGAAGATGTTAAAAAATTAGAAAGGCGCTTAGATAGTGATGAAAAGAAAGCAGCAAAGGGTTCAAAATGATAGCTGCTTCAAATGTGGTTGGGTTTAGGATTAAAGGATATTATTCAATCAGGCCACAATTTGAAAAGATGCCGATTCCGGATCAACAGCTTTTAATTGGAAGGCACTTATCCCTAATCTCTGATCTCTAAACGCTAATCACTCAAAATTTTCCGTAATTTAGCCCCTGCATGACACCTATCATATCAAAACTGCCGCAAACGGGAACAACTATTTTCACTTTAATGTCAGCTTTGGCAACCGAAGTTGGCGCCATAAATTTGTCGCAGGGGTTTCCTGATTTTGACACATCGCCGGAGCTTATCGAATTGGTAAACGCAGCCATGAAAAATGGGCATAACCAGTATGCGCCCATGCCAGGTGTATTGGCTTTGCGCGAACAGATTGCCCAAAAAACAGAGAAACTTTACGGGGCAGTTTATGATACGGATACGGAGATCACCATAACCGCAGGCGGCACGCAAGCCATATTTACTGCAATAACCGCAGTTATAAACGCCAATGATGAGGTAATTATATTTGAACCGGCCTTTGATTGTTATGCGCCTGCCATTAAACTGATGGGCGGCATAGTAAAATCACTGGAATTGGAACCGCCTGATTACCGCATTGCATGGGATATGGTTAAAAGGCTGATCAACAGCAAGACCAGGATGATCATCCTTAATTCGCCGCATAACCCAACGGCAACAATTTTACATAAGGAAGATATTGACGAATTAAGCGCATTGGTAAAAAACCAGGATATTTTGATCTTAAGCGATGAGGTGTATGAGCATTTAATATATGATGGCGAAACACATCACAGCATGGCCCGCTACCCCGAATTGCAGCAGCGCAGTTTTATTATAGCCTCGTTTGGTAAACCATTTCATGCAACAGGCTGGAAAGTAGGTTATTGCATGGCCCCAGCCTTTTTAATGCATGAGTTTAGGAAAGTGCACCAGTTTTTGGTGTTCAGCGTTAATGCGCCCATACAATATGCAATTGCAGAATATTTGAAAAATGAAAATACTTATTTAGGCCTCCCGGGATTTTTCCAGCAAAAGCGCGACTATTTCCGTAAAGGACTTGAGCAAAGCCGGTTTGAGCTGTTGCCTTGCTTTGGCACCTACTTTCAATCAGTAACGTATAATAACATAACCGAAGAAAAAGACAGCGACTTTTCATTGCGCTTAACAAAGGATATTGGAGTGGCATCAATACCTACCTCTGTATTTTACACAAAGGGTACTGACCATCATGTTTTACGCTTTTGTTTTGCTAAAAGGCAAGAAACGCTCGATAAAGCCGTTGAAAGATTGCTGAAAGTGTAGTTCATAGCTGATGGTTCATAGTTCATAGCAAGAGAGGCTATGCGCCATGTACCAAAAAACCATGAACTATGAACCATCAACTATGAACCAAAAAGTAATGGACAATTTAAAAGTAACTGTATTCCAGGGCTACCTCTTCTGGGAAAACGCAGATAAAAACCTGCAGAATATTACAACGCGCTTAGCGGGCATCCGTGAAAAAACAAACCTGATTGTTTTGCCCGAAATGTTTAGCACCGGCTTTTCCATGAACGCCGGGAAACTGGCCGAACCCATGGATGGTAAAACCATGAAATGGATGCACAATACTGCCAGGCAGTATGATTGTGTTATAACCGGCAGTATAATTATTGTGGAAGATGAAAAGTATTACAACCGGCTGGTATGGATGCGCCCCGATGGTAGCTATGAGTATTATGATAAACGCCACCTGTTTGCTTTGGGTAAAGAGCATGAAACATATACCCCCGGAACCAGCAAACTGATTGTGGGGTTAAATGGCTGGAATATTTGCCCGGTGATATGTTACGACCTCC
>DATCES010000500.1:0-5164 GCA_036509935.1 Mucilaginibacter sp. | reverse complement strand
TATTTTCACAGGTCAAATTGTTTTTTCCACCAGTTTTGGATGGGAAGACCAGGTGATTGCGCATATAATATTTTCAAACAACCTGCCAATAAAGGTTTTTACGCTCGAAACAGGGCGGCTGTTCCCCGAAACCTACTATGTTTGGAACCGCACCATGGAAATTTACGGCAAACCAATACATGCCTACTATCCCCGCCACGAGCTTGTGGAGCAAATGGTAAGTTCAAAAGGCCCCAATAGTTTTTACGAATCGGTAGAAAACCGAAAAGAGTGCTGCGGCATCCGTAAAGTAGAACCTTTAAACCGGGCATTGGCCGGTAATAAATGCTGGATAACAGGCATTCGTGCCGAACAATCAGCAAACCGGCAGTTTATGGAGAATGTGGAATGGGACGAGCAGCATCAGCTTGTAAAATTTCATCCTATTTATAGCTGGACTTTGGATGAAGTAAAAGATTACATAAAAAAATATAATATACCTTATAATACCCTGCATGACAGGGGATTCCCAAGCATTGGCTGCGCACCCTGCACCAGGGCGGTACAGCCCGGCGAAGATTTCAGGGCAGGCAGGTGGTGGTGGGAAGACACATCGAAAAAGGAATGTGGGTTGCATGTTGGATAATTAATGAATTAAAAATGCTCGATTACTTAGATGAATTGGAGGCGGAAGCCATTTATATACTGCGCGAGGTAGCCGGTCAGTTTGAAAAACCCGCTTTGTTGTTTTCGGGCGGGAAGGATTCTATAACCCTGGTACATTTGGCCGAAAAGGCTTTCAGGCCGGGTAAATTCCCGTTCCCGCTGGTGCATATTGATACCGGCCATAATTTTACCGAAACAATTGAATACAGGGATGCCATGATCAAACGCATCGGTGAGAAGTTAATCATCGGCCACGTACAGGATTCAATCGATGAAGGAAAAGTTGTAGAACAAAAAGGTAAAAACGCGAGCCGTAACGCATTGCAAACCGTTACCCTGTTAGATACTATTGCTAAATACCAGTTTGATGCCTGCATAGGCGGCGCACGCCGTGACGAAGAAAAGGCAAGGGCAAAAGAACGTATTTTTTCTGTACGCGATGAATTTGGCCAATGGGACCCTAAGCGCCAGCGCCCCGAGCTTTGGAATATTTTTAACGGCAAAATACATAAAGGCGAAAACGTAAGGGTATTCCCTATAAGCAACTGGACGGAGCTGGATGTTTGGAACTATATCCGCCGTGAAAAAATCGAACTGCCCTCTATTTATTTCGCGCACAAACGTGAAGTTATAACGCGCAACGGCCAGTTAATGGCTGCGTCCCCATTTTTAAATATGGACGCCGATGATATTATTGAACAGCGTAATGTCCGCTTCCGTACCGTTGGCGATATGACCTGTACGGCAGCAGTAGAATCTTACGCTTATCATATTGATGATATAATTGAAGAAATAAGCGCATCTAAAATAAGTGAGCGCGGCGCACGTATGGATGATAAGGTAAGTGAAGCCGCTATGGAAGACCGAAAAAAAGGTGGATATTTTTGATGTCGGATTTCGGATTTAAATAATGAAAAACATCTGAAACGGCGAAGCCCTCTTGAGCACCGCTGAAAAAATCAACAAAAGCGAAAAATCGAAAATCCAAATTCCAAAATAAAACAAATCCGAAATCGAAAATCCCCATAGGGGTACTATGTTACCGAAATCCGAAATAAAAAAATGGATATTTTAAAATTTATAACCGCCGGCAGTGTTGATGATGGGAAAAGTACCCTCATAGGCCGGTTACTATATGACAGCGAATCAATTTTAGCTGATCAACTGGAAGCGTTGCACCGCTCAAACCGTAAAAATGATGACGGCAGTATCGACCTTGCTATTTTAACTGACGGCCTGAAAGCAGAACGGGAACAAGGCATCACCATTGATGTAGCCTATAAGTATTTTCAAACTGATAAACGCAAATTCATTATTGCTGATACGCCCGGGCACATACAATACACCCGCAACATGGTTACCGGCGCATCAAATGCTAACCTCGCTATTATATTAATTGATGCGCGCAAAGGGGTTATTGAACAAACTATCCGCCATTCGTTTTTGGTATCGCTTTTAGGCACCCCGCAGGTGGTAGTTTGTATCAACAAAATGGATATGGTTGACTACAGCCAAGCTGTTTACGATAAAATAGTTGGCGATTATAAAGCTCTGGCAGAAAAAGTAGGCCTTAAAAAAGTGAATTACATACCTGTAAGCGCTTTAAAGGGCGATAATATTGTCTATCCTTCATTAAATATCAACTGGTATAAAGGCGACAGCTTATTACATTTTTTAGAAACAGTTGAAATTGAAGTTGATGATACAAAGGCGCATGCCCGTTTCCCTGTTCAATGGGTCATCCGCCCGCAAACTAACGATCTTCACGATTATCGGGGCTACGCCGGGCGTGTATCCAGCGGGTCGTTTAAGGTAAATGACAAGGTAACAGTATTGCCTTCGGGTTTCCATTCAACCATCGAAAAAATTGAACTGCTTGATCAGGAACCGGATGAGGCGATAGCCGGAATGTCGGTTACTATTCATTTAAAAGATGAAATTGATATCAGCCGGGGGGATATTTTGGTAAATACCCAATATAAGCCGGAAGTATCACAACTGATAGAGGCCGACCTGTGCTGGATGGACACCCGCGCATTGGATACTTCGCACACCTATTTTATACAGCATAACAGCAAAGTAACCCGTTGCCGCATACAGGAAATATTGTATAAAGTGAATATCAATACGCTTGAAAAAGAATATCATCCGGATTTTAAGCTGAACGATATTGGCCGCATTGTTATAAAAACTGCCGAACATTTGGCTTTCGACCTTTATCAAAATAACAAAGCAAACGGCGGTGCGATAATTATCGACAGCCGTACAAACGTAACGGTTGGGGCTTTAATGTTGAGGGCTGTTGTTGGTAATTGAGTCATTGGTCATTACGTCATTTATTGTACTTTACTTAACACCTCCCGGGCAATTTCGCCTCACCTAAATCCTCTCCAAAGGAGAGGACTTTAACTTCACGCTTCGTTAGAACCCTCTCCTTTGGAGAGGGCAGGGTGAGGCAACCAGCATGATAGATATTGGTCATTGGTCATTTGGTCATTTATTGGTTGGGCGGCAAACTCTTTAATGCTTCATTGACAAGGTATAACCCGTTTGCCGAAAAAGGTAATGTGAGTGCAAACCGGCGCCCATGCCCATCCATTTTCAACAATGACTTCCGAAGGATATTAATTATTTTCCCTGGTTCCTCCTCATGCTTTTTACGGAATTCTTCATATTGTAATTGAAGGAACACCAGGCAAAGTGCATTCTCCATAGCCTGCACATCACGATCAACCTTAATACGTTGCTTCAGGATAATTTGCTTAACACGGTCTATTGTTTCCGCGCCGTAACCGGCTTCTTGCATTAAACGCCCGGCAATAGCAGCATGGTGCGCGGCCAAATCCTTACGCCATTTCAAATAGGCATCCCGTCCCTCCGGGTAATCTTCGCGCGGAATTTCCCATCGGCCGATATGCTGGCTCCTGGATGCCAATAATAACGCTTCATCAGCATCCGGCTCCAGTTTTAAAACCCACTCATATAATTTAACAGCAAAAAAATATTCCTGTGGCCCGCTTATGCCTTCCCATGTAAAACTGCGGGGATCCTGCTTATTATAGGCATCAAAAAGTTCAAATGTTTTATCTAACCTGTTCATTGGTTCAAAATAAGGTAAATTATTTGTAAAGCTTTCATAGTTTTTTTTATTGGTATAAAACGACCGTTGTGGCGGCCACTAGCGCCGCCGATATGGCCATCGCCCCGACAACGATTTTCCTTCTATCGCGAAATGGAGGCGCAAAGGCCGCTGAGGTTAAGTACGTCCAGGTGACTATGTCTTCCGCTCTAACTACGCTCAGGCAGTCATAATTTTCGAAATTACGAGGGGCTAAATGTGTTTAGGCCCTCGTAATTTTTGCGTTTTGTGGGGCTAAATGCGTTTAGCCCCACGTAATTTTTGCGGTTTGAGTTGCTAAATGGGTTTAGCCCCACGTATTTTTTGCGGTTTGAGGGGCTAAATGCGTTTAGCCCCTCGTAAAAAAACAGGGTATGTTTTTTATAACACATTGTATAACAAACAAATATACATAAATTTTCAAAGAACGCCAACCAAAAACGCTGAAAAAACAACAAAAAATATTTTTTTTTTGAGAAAGCTCCGCCCTGGGGGATTATGCTTTTGGGATTAACTCAAATATAGTCAATTTTTGGGGGATTAGCAAGGCTGGGGAGGGTGAACTCAGCGCTTTTGCCCTGCCCGGCAGCCTCGTGTCTTGAGAGCGGAGACTTTTTCGTTAAACTACTTTAAAATCAACTGGATTTACCCCGACCTTTCCAGTGTCACACCTGAACGATAATATTTTGAGCAATCACGCTCGCGTAGCCATTAAAATTCAACCCCAATGTTTTGCCAATAAGTACCCGTTGACGCCTGAAAATATAGCATTAAACCCTAAACGCTGACAAACATACATAGCTTTGCGCCCCTCAAAATTCACCTATAACAATAGCGTTACACCAGGCATAATGCCGGGGAAACCCTGTTTTCTATTTCATTTTCCAAGCTCTAACCTCCAATCACCAATCACCAACCCCTGCTTCACTGAAACTCCGGCTTCAACTCAGCTTTCATCGCCTTTCTGAATTTCATCACTTTCGGCTCGGATACACCTGCGATATAGGGGTTATCGCCATGAAGCCTGTAATAGCCCTGGTGGTATTTCTCCGCTGGGTAAAATGCTTTAAATGGCACAACCTGGGTTACTATCGGGTCGGGATAATGTTTTGATGCGTTTATCTTTTTTATCACATCCAGTATAATAGCTTTCTCCCCGGGTGTGCGGTAAAAAACAATTGAACGGTAGTCGGTGCCTTCATCAGGCCCCTGGTAGTTAAGTTCGGTAGGGTTATGGGCAAAAAAGAAAGCGGTTGCCAAAGTGTTAAAGCTTATCACTTTCGGATCGTAATATATCTGTACACATTCGGCATGACCGGTTGCGCGCGAACCCACATCCTCATAGGTAGGGTTTTTTGTAGTTCCGCCGGAATAACCGGATACAACTTTATCTACTCCTTT
>DATCES010000499.1:0-3786 GCA_036509935.1 Mucilaginibacter sp. | reverse complement strand
TGGCCATCGTGATAAACAACACCGCCATAAAGGCCTTTTGGCTGAATACCCGGCAACCTCCTTAAGGTTTCTTCTTTTGAAATATGTTTAGACCGTCCGAAACTTAGTTTGGCCGCCAGCAAATCGTAAAAAGTTAAGCCGATGGTGTAAAACGCACCTGTCCACCATTTGTAATTGGGGATGATGAACGATTCATTTTTCACCAGGTGGGCGGCATTTTTTAAAAGCAGGCCGCGTTCATACAAAGCTTCCCTAACTAAACCAATATCGCCCTGCGCCAGGTAGCGCACGCCGCCATGCACCAGTTTTGTGCTCCGGCTGGATGTCCCTTTGGCAAAATCAGCCTGTTCGAGCAATAAAGTTTCATAACCACGCAACGCAGCATCAAGGGCAGTGCCTAAACCTGTTGCGCCGCCGCCAACGACTATGATGTCCCATATTTTTTCGGGGTGGGAGAGGGCTTGGATTAATTTTTCGCGTTGGGTGTTGGGCACAATCTATCAGATTATGGGGTTCTGCAATTTACCCAAAAAAATGGTAGAAATTGGTAGCTCCATCAATTCAATTCAAGCACTCCCCTTACTCCACCCCCTTCACATTCATCTTTACTGTATAAATCGCCTTGGAAGCTGTAATAAATAAAACATCCTTATCCTTGCCGCCAAAGCACAAATTTGCGGTCCAGGGTTCGTTAATAGTGATATGGCTTATCTTATTTCCTTGCGGGTTATAAATGGTTACGCCATTGCCGGTAAGATAAACGTTGCCTTCTGCATCCAATGTCATCCCATCCGAGCCTTGTTCAACAAACAGTTTTCGGTCGCTTAGCATGCCATTGTTGTTGATGGTATATTTGTACGTTTTGTTATTGACTAAGTCGCCAACATAAAGGTATTTGCCATCAGGGGTGCCTACAATGCCATTGGGTTTTTTAAGGTCGGCATCAACAATTATTGGCTGTGTTTGGCCATTTGGCAGGTAATAAACCTTTTCGCCGTCCAGGTCGGATTTTGTGCGTGTCCACCAGGAACTCGGGTAATAGGGGTCGGTCATATAAATACCGCCTTTGCCGTCTATCCAGATATCGTTGGGGCCGTTCATTAAATGCCCCTGATAGTCTTTCAGCAATACTTTAACCTTCCCTTTAGGGCTTATCGACCATAGCTGATCATGCTCACCAGCGCAGGTAACCAGGTTGCCTTTGTGGTCAAAATACATCCCGTTTGAGCGGCCCGCGCTATCTAAAAAAACGGATAACTTACCATCTGTGCTATATTCCCAAATCTTATTATTTGGCTGATCGGTAAAAAACACATTCCCCTTTTTATCTACCGAAGCGCCTTCGGTAAAGCCGAACTGTTTGGAGATAAGCTGCGGCTTGTTAGTGGTGTCAAATGGCGCTTGCTGGGCAAATGCTGCCAGGGACGTAATTAATAATGGAAAACAGAATAATAGTTTATTTTTCATGATTTGAGCTTGTTTCTTTTTTTGTAGTCCTGAGCGAAGCGAAGGATCTTCTCCGATGTGCACACGGATTGCCTGGTTATCCAGGAAGATGCTTCAATCGTTCACCACGACAATGGTTATAAATTAATGTGTGCTAACCGGCGGCCATTCCATAATTTCTTTATTTAAAAAGCGCCAATCAGGATTTTCCGTCTCAATTGAACAAAGGTAAAGAATTTCTTTCTTTTTGCAGGTGCTTAATGCAATGAAGCATTTGCTGCGACAAAAAACTGTACTTCATTTAAAAGATAAATTTATAATAATTGTGCTAATGTATATATTTTCCATTCAAAAACGTTGGGACGCGATACTTCGCGTCACTTCGCATCGTAATATAGCGCCGCTGCGCCCAAAATCCCGCTATTTTCCAGTGCTGATGTTTTTATCTGCAAGCGATCAATACTTTTTGGGAAGCCAAAGGTTTTGATACGCTCCCACATGGCTTTTTCAAAAAATTTGTAGGCTTGCGGAACTGATCCACCCAAAATAATCAGCCCGGTATCATAGGTGTACATTATCATTTTTATTGCATTGCCAAGGTGTTTGCCCAATTCGCCGTACATCAATAAAGCCCTATCTGTGCCTTTTTTTGCCTGGTTAAATATTTCCTCGCCGTTAATCCCATACTCATTTTTAAAAAAGGAGCCGCTGCAATAATATTCGTAGTTATGGCCGAGGTAGTCGACCATGCCAAATTCACCGGCGCCGCAGTTTTGGCCTGCATATAAACGGTTGTTAATAATTATTCCGGCACCCAGGCCGGTGCCAATTGTTAATCCAACGATATTATCAACGCCCTGGCCTTTGCCGAAATAATATTCACCCAGGGCAAAGCAGTTGGCATCGTTATTTACAAAAACAGGGATGCGATAGCGCCTTTCCAGCAATTCTTTCAAATGTACTTCTTTCCACGAAGGGATATGTACCACATCATAAACAATCCCCGGTTTCACATCCACTACGCTTGGCACGCCAATCCCGATGGCCTTAACTTCATTATCAATAAGGGCATCAATTAGTGAATAAACATCCTCCAGCACCTGTAGTTCGGTACCCCTGGTATGAATACGCCTTGAGACGATTTCGGCTATTGCCTCATCACTAACCACCGCGCCGCGGATATTTGTGGCGCCCAGGTCGATGCCAATAATTTTTATAACTTTCATTGTATCAGGACGGTTTTTTTGCATCAAAAATTGTTCTGTTGGATATTAAGGGCTTTGCCCGGAAGCCAATGCTTAAAATATAGCCAGCGTGACATAAATGAGCAACATAGCTGGGTTGTTTTTGAATGCCATACATAAATAAGGGAAATCTTTTGCAATAACAAGTTTTGCAATAAATAGCGTGCTGTTGCGAATACCTATTGATAAAAAGCCGGATTTTTTCTGCAATAATTTTTAAAAAAAATCTGGCAAACCCTGATTTTAAGAAGTTTTCGGATGCCTTTAAAAACACTTTTTCGTGCTTTTTGTTCATAACTAAGGTGTTAACAACCCCCCGAACGCCGTTAAATAACCCCCAAATTACGTAGTTGCACCATAAACGCATGGTATAAAATTGTTAAAAACGTGTTAATAAAAAATAAAAAAAATACTTGACAGCTATTCAATTACACCCTACATTAGAATCATCAAGAACGACGTACTTTGACAACCTTACAGGATTACAGAACTGAACCACGCAAACCTTAGGGCGAGCGGAAGATCAGGAAAGTGCCTGAGTTACCAGAAACAAAAAGGGCGAAAGCCCCCGAAAATGAAGGCTAATTAAAATGGGTATTAGCAGGGCTGCAATTTTTTACGGAGAAGGGCAGATTCCGGCTAATGAACTGAAAGAATCAATGTCCGCAAGGGCAACAGGATAGCAGGACGGTCAATTTACACAAAACTTGGTGCTTTCTGAATAACTACGGTTAAGCAGGAGGTTAGGGAACGGAAGAAGAATCGCAAGAGGAAGCTTCCGTTTTCGCGTTTTCGCCCATTTCCCCGCCAAACAAACCTTATATTTGCTCCAAAATGATAAATATGGAGCTCATAAAACAGTATGTAGGGCAGCACAAACAACGTTTTTTGGATGAATTGTTTGACTTGCTACGTTTTCCTTCGGTTAGCGCCGACCAAAAATATAAACAGGATATTTTAAAAACTGCGGATTTCGTAGCTGAAAAACTGCGCGGCGCCGGGGCTGATAAAGTTGAAGTTTGCGAAACATCGGGAAACCCTATTGTTTATGGCGAAAAAATAACCGACCCGTCAAAACCGACCGTACTGGTTTACG
>DATCES010000498.1:0-4711 GCA_036509935.1 Mucilaginibacter sp. | reverse complement strand
TACTACCCGGAAAAGGGTAAATATAATGTAAACCGCAGTGGTGAGGTATATCCATTCAAGTCCAGAATGGTTAATTATCATAAATTTGTATACGATCTTAATATCACCACTGGTTCAACCGTAACTTATTACTTCCGCATTAAGTCAATTCTTGAAATGAGGATGCCAATTACCCTGGGCGAAAAAGAAAGTATTACAAATGGCAACCTTGCTAAAAATATTTTCTTCGGTATATTTTTCGGTATCATTTTGGTGATGTTCTTTTATAACCTGTTTATTTACTTCGTATTAAGGGACTCTATTTACCTCGTTTATGTAGCTTATATCTTAATTGTTGGCTTGGTGCAAACAACCTTTGAAGGTTATTGCTTCCAGTACCTTTGGCCAAACAGTGGTTTTTTTGCCATCAGATCGTTCTTTCTTTTAACCGCCCTTGTAAATATCATCGGTTTAGAATTTGTCAGAAGGTTTCTAAATACGAAAGGATTTATACCCAGGCTTGACAAAATTGCTTACTTTTTATATGGCGTATATTTAATTGACATTATTTTTATTTTGTCAGGCGATTTTTTTACGGCCTATAAAATTATACAGGCATTCGGAAGTTTGATATCTATATACATACTGACTATTTCTGTTACTATTGCAAGGCGCGGGTACCGGCCGGCAAAGTTTTTCCTTATCGCATGGATACCGCTAATAACAGGTATTATCGTGTGGATTTTAGGCGATTTTAATATTTTACCATATAATACGGTTACTAACTATAGTATAACTTTGGGCTCTGCCATGGAAGTAATACTACTTTCATTCGCACTTGCCGATAAAATAAATATTTTCAGAGCAGAAAAGGAGAAATCGCAGGAAGAAACTTTAAAAGTATTAAAAGAAAACGAACGTATTATTCGCGAACAAAATGTTATACTGGAGTTGAAGGTAGAAGAACGCACCATCGAGTTAAGCGAAACAAACCATGAACTGAATAAAACGCTCGATGACTTGAAACAAGCGCAGACACTGTTGGTGGAATCTGAAAAAATGGCCTCACTAGGGCAGTTAACTGCAGGCATAGCCCACGAGATCAACAATCCCATAAATTTTGTGACTTCGAATATCCAACCATTAAACCGTGATATTGAAATGATCCTCGATGCGCTGACAGTGATTGAGAACGTAGGCATTTCCGATGCATCGCCAGCTGACAAACAAAAACAGATAAAGGAATATAAAGAAGAATTGGATTTTGATTACTTAACGCTTGAGATCAAGCATCTGATAAAAGGAATTAACGAAGGCGCAAGCCGCACTGCAGAAATTGTTAAAGGGCTAAGAATTTTTTCGCGACTGGACGAAGACGATCTGAAAAAAGCTGATTTAAATGAAGGCCTTGATTCAACCCTGGCAATAATAAATAATTTATTGAACAATAAAATAAAGATAATTAAACAATATGGTGAATTACCGCTTGTTGAATGTTACCCCGGGAAATTGAACCAGGTTTTTTTAAATATTATTTCAAATGCCGTTTATGCAGTGCAAAAAAAATTCGGTGAAAAAAAGGGGGGTGAAATAACAATTATAACAAGCAATGATGATAAAAACGCATTTATAAAAATAAAGGATAACGGAACAGGTATGGATGCCCAAACGCAAAAAAAGGTGTTTGATCCGTTTTTTACCACAAAAGAGGTTGGGGAAGGTACTGGTTTAGGCATGTCTATCGCCTATAACACCATCAAAAAACATAACGGGCAAATAATAGTAAACAGTAACCCGGGTGAAGGGACCGAATTTATTTTACAAATTCCAATTAACAACAATGGATGAAAAAATAAAAATATTATATGTGGATGATGAGCCCGAAAACCTGGTAGGCTTTAAAGCATCGTTACGGCTTGATTATCAAATTATAACTGCAACCAGCGTACCGGAAGGAATTAGCTGCCTGAATAATCACCCGGATATCAGGATTATTTTTTGCGACCAACGGATGCCCGGTAAAACCGGGGTTGATTTTTTTGAAGACATACGTGTAAGCCATCCCCTTCCGGTACGAATAATGCTAACGGCATACACTGATGTTGAATCGATAATTGATGCGATAAATAAAGGGAATATTTTTAGGTTTGTAAAAAAGCCGTGGACCGAAACCGACATTGTATTGGCTATAGAGGAAGCCAATAAATTTTACATGGCCACATCAATGCTTGCAATCAAAAATAAGGAGCTGCAAGCGGCTTATGATGAACTTACTAAGTTTGCCTATAGTGTTAGTCATGATATCAGGGGCCCTTTAGTTGGGGTTTTAGGGGGGATTAACCTGGCCGGGTTAATTGATAATGTTGCGGAGATGAGGGATTTATTGGCCGTCATGAAAATAGCGGTGATAAAACTGGATACTTATGCGTTAAGCATGCACGATTATTATACGCTGCAAAAGGGCCTGTTAAAAATAACTGCAATTGATTTTAATGCGGTTATTGATGCAATGAAAACCATGTATTCGCTAACTTCAAAAGCAAATAATGTTGATTTTAAAATAAATGTCGAACAAGATGAAGTTTTTGTAAGCGACAAAATTACTTTAAAAATCATTATCGGTAACCTGTTATCAAACGCATTTAAGTACCAGGATAAAACTAAAACAAATAAATTGGTTGAATTGCGTGTGGAAGTAAATAACGGGATGGCTACAATTTATGTAACAGATACGGGTATAGGAATTGTAGAAAGCCATCTCGGCGAAATCTTCAACCTGTTTTTTCGGTCAAATTCTACCGAAGTTGGTTCGGGGATCGGGTTATATAACGTAAAAAATGCATTATTCAAATTAAACGGAGAAATTCAGGTAAATTCAGTTTTGAACGAAGGAACAACTTTTAAAGTAACAATTCCATCTTTATGATGAACATAGAATTTTCATTCATAATTGTTGATGACAGCGAGCTTGATTGCTACGTGACCAAAAAATTTTTGGAACTCACCAATGATAATGTCATCGTCAAACCATTTCATAATGCAAACGATGCATTGAAATTTATTCAAAAAAACGATAGTGGGATTGGTACATTTCCAACGATAATTTTGCTTGACCTGCAAATGCCGGGAATGACCGGTTTTAATTTTGTTGAGGAATTTGAAAAACTTTCAACGGCAATCCAGGAGAATTATATCGTCATCATATTAACAGTATTGTCATTCACAAGCGATCCTAATAACATCCAAAGGATACTTAGATATCGTGTCGTCAATAGTGTCATAGAAAAGCCCCTCACCCAAGAAAAGCTTTTGGAATTACTAAACCAGGTAAGTTAATTCAGCGGGCATTCTGTTGATTCCTGTTTCAAATATCTTTCCCCTTGTTTTAAGAAAGCAGCTTTTGCCTCAGCAAAAACTCTAATTGATCATTGGAAACTGCCAGCTTTTCGTTCATTTCTTTTAGCTGTGCATTTTCAAGATACTTTTCATACGCCCTGCTTATGGTTAAATCCAGTTCTTCCTCGTTCCATGGCTTAGTGAGATAATGAAATATTTTACCTTTATTAACCGCATCGACAACGGCTTCCATATCTGCGTAACCTGTTAAAAGTATCCGCATCGGGTCAGGGTGCTTCTCTAATACTTTTTCCAAAAACTCAACACCTGTCATTTCAGGCATGCGCTGATCGGTTATAATAATATGAATTTGTTTAGTTTCCAGGATTTTCAGTGCCTCATCGCCGCTAATTGAGGTTAGCACCTCGTATTTTATCCTAAAAGTGGCCTTGAACGAAAACAAGTTGTTTTCTTCATCGTCAACATAAAGTACTGTAATTTTATTTTCCGGCATGATAATGTAATTTGCTATATGTACAAATACTAAGTTAATAAAATAATCCTATTCAAATTAATCAAATGTTTATTTAACACAGCGTTAATTTAAGGACAATACAAATTTTATTTTTTTTATCCCGCAAGGTGCTGCGGAAAAATGACACAAAAAAAAGCCGCTTCAAAAATAGTTTTGAAGCGGCTTTTTTTAAAAATCTAGGGATTAAAGCGAGGCCAGTTCTATTGTACTATTCCTGCAAAAACGGTTTACCATTACTGTTTTAACCACGTGTGTTGCTGCAAGGTTTGTAGTATTTAAAAAAGATGACCGGCTGTAGTGCAGGTCGGCTTCGTCAACATTACCTGTAATGTCAGCTTTGGCATAATTATTTAAGGTGATGCTTGCGGCGTAGGTATCCATATTCAATTGCGCTGTTGCCTTGTTGTATAATTCTACATCCAGATCTATTGCGGAAATCCTTCCGAATGATTTTACCTCGGCGTTGTCATAAACTTCAAGTTTGGCAAGCTCGGTGGCAGTTACCCAAACTACCAGTTTTTGTGTTGAGTAAGAGGTAATACGCAATACCCCGTCATCGTCCTGCACTAATGCGCTTTCCGCATAATAGCTGTTGTAAACTTTTACCTGGTCGGCGGTTCCGTCTGATAAGTAAAGTTCAACGTTGCCGCGTACCTCAATCTGGTTGATCCTGCTTACGCCTGTTAAAAGAGTGCTGACTTCTTGCTTGCTGCCTGTTGCTGCTTTTGCAGATTGACTTATTCCCAACACTGTTGAGAGAGCGATTGCGATGGTTAAAATTGTTGCTTTCATTTTCTTAATATTTTAATGGTGAATTTTTTTATTGTTTTCAATGACCAAAGGAACAACCTATTTGATGGA
>DATCES010000497.1:0-3122 GCA_036509935.1 Mucilaginibacter sp. | reverse complement strand
GAATCGGGTACTTACTGAATAAACAGTTAAATTTACCCGCTATGTCATCCCATCATATAGTCCGCGAAAAACAGGAACCCGCACTGCTTGTGCTGGGGCTTGATAATTTTCCGAATGAGTTGCTTGGTCAATTGCTGGAATGGAGCCCAACCGTGATAGCCACGCCCCAAACTGCCGCAAAGCTGGTGGCAAACGGGATTAAAATAGACTGGATAATTACAAACCGGGCACAGGACGTTTTGCAGCCTGATGTTAAACTGATGCCGGCCGGGGATGATAATTTAACAGGCGCTGCTTTAAAATACCTGGCAAGCCATAAATTCCCTGCTGTTAATATTATCACCGATGAATTAAACCTGGAAGCCTACAGGCTTTTTGCACACAAAATAAACCTTGTTATTTTTTATAACCTCAAAAAAATATACCCCGTTAACCCGGGGTTCAGCAAATGGGAACCGAAAGGCGAGATTATTGAACTGTTAAGCACGGCCGATAATTTTGAATTTAAAGGGTTGGAAAAAATAAAAGAACATACGTACAGTACCACTGATGATGGTTTTTTTACCCTGTATTTTGAAGCGCCGTTTTTGTTTATTGCGGAAGATTTATAGCCCAGGCTTAAGCAAATCCCTTTTCAAAAGCTCCCCCGCCAGCTGGCGGGGGCTGGGGGGCCTCATATCCCAAACCTTTCCCTTAACATATCCCCGTTTGAGCGGCTTGAGCTTAGCCTTGTATTGTCAATGTTGTTCATAACAAATACAAACGCCCCGTTAAAACCTTTCCTGATCTCTTTAATATAATCGTTGCTGATGATGCAACTGCGGTGGATGCGTACAAACTGACCGGGTAATTTCTCTTCAAGCGAGCCGATGGTGAAATCTGTCAGGTGCTTTTTGCCATCGGTTGTGTGCAGGAATACATATTTATCCTCAGCTTCTATATAAATAATGTTATCCAGTTTTATCAGCAATATTTTATCGCCAATTTTTACCGTTAGCGTTTTAATATCTTTTTTAACCTCAAACTGTTTTAGCAATGTTGCTATCAATAAATAATCTGTTGGCTGGTGCTGTGTTTGCTGTAATTTTTTTATTGTTTTTTCCAGCCGTTCTGTTTCAACAGGCTTTAATAAATAATCAACAGAGTCCTCTTCAAAAGCCTTGATTGCATACTGGTCATAAGCAGTAGTGAAAACAACTTTAGGCTGGTGTTTTAATTTGCCAAGCATTTCAAACCCGTTAAGTACGGGCATTTCAATGTCTAAAAAAATGAGATCGGGCAACGTCTTTTCAATTTTTTCAAGGGCATCCTGCCCGTTTTCCGCTTCGCCAATAATATCAATATGATTATATGGCTTAAGTAAACGGATGAGGCGCCGGCGTGCCAGTTGTTCATCATCTATAATTAATGTCTTCAAGGTTTTATTCATATCGTTGCCGGAATTAAAATCCTGATTTGTTTTTCCGGTGAGTTAGTTATTTGCACCCGGTAATTTTCACCATACAATAAAGATAGTTTATCATAAGTGCTTTGCAGCCCATAACCCATATTTAACTCGGCAGGGAAAGGTTTACCATTATCAGCAATGCTGATGACTATGTTTTCACTATCCCTTGTTATACTGATTTTCAATTCCCCATTATTAGCAAGGCCGTTAAGCCCGTGTTTCAAAGCATTCTCTACTAATGGCTGCAATAAAAAGCGGGGCAACTTACTGTTTTTAACCGAATCGTCAATATGGGTTGTAAAACTTAACCTGTCGCCAAACCTTATTTTTTCAATAGCAAGGTACGTATTTACTATTTCCATCTCTTCGGTTACCGGCGCCATATTTTCCTGTGGCGAGTTAATGCTGTACCTGAATAACTGCGATAATTTAAGCGTCATGTCCTCGGCTTTATCAGCATCCTCATGTATCAGGCTTGCAATGGAATTAAGCGAATTATACAAAAAATGCGGGTTTATTTTTGACTGCAGGGTTTGTAATTCGGCCTGAGTTATTAATTGTTTTGCTTTAACCAGATCAAGTTCTTTTTCCCGCAGCCTGGCATTCATGCTTGAGTGCTGGGCGCGGTAAAAATAAACAACGGTGCACACAACCACCACTATCAGAAAGTTAAACCGGTAATCGCCGAAATGGCTTAAAAAATGGAATGGCACATCAAAAATTATAGCCGTTACCAGGTACGATAATTCAATGCCCACAAGCATACCCATCATGCTACAACCATAGTATATCAATATCAACATCCATCCCGCGTTTTTCCTTACCTTCCAAAAACATACAAACACGTAAACTGCATTGGCGATGCTTAATGTAATTATAGTGCTGAAAATCAGGTTTGAAATTAAACGGTCTGATGGGAGTAACTTATTATTTATTACTGATTCAAAGGCGCTGATAGCAACCCCTATTAAAATGCCTAACGCCCCAAACTTTAAATTGGTTTTTAAGAGCGCATTATTGAAATATTTATCTCCTGGTACTTTCATATCCTCAAAACTGATCTATTTGCTTTAAATATCAGCATAATATCAGACGGGTTGCAGCTTTGGCGGGATAAATGGTTTTTATAAAATAACCATTTGTAAAAATTGTTTGTAACAATTACCGATATATTAGAAAACCGGGCTTTTTGTTTTTATGTTTATAAATAATTTATAACGCATTAAACCGTTTAATGCATCAGTAGTCTGTTATTTATTGTAAAGTATTAACATACTTTAGCACAGTTGATTATTGTAATAATCTAAAATTATGAAAACTATTTATAAAAGTTTACTTTTTGCTGCTTCGGGCACATTTTTGTGCTTGCTTTTAACTTTTCCAGCAAGCGCCCAGCGCAATAACAGCAATGGCGGCGGGACAAAGTCATCAGGCGGTAGTGGCGGCGGCGGCAGCGTTTCAAGCGCCCGTCCGTCGGGCGGGGGCAGCAGTTTCAACAGCAGGGCATCAATGGGGAATGTGGGTGTTTCCAGACCTTCCGCTAACGTTCAGCGTCCGGGTTTTGCCCCGCAAAGGGTATCAGGGCAAGTTTATGGCAACCGCCCCGGAATAGGTTATACTCCCCGCCCCGGAATAGGTTATACACCCCGCCCCGGAATAGGTTATACACCCCGCC
>DATCES010000496.1:0-5238 GCA_036509935.1 Mucilaginibacter sp. | reverse complement strand
TGTAAACGAAAAATAAATAGGTTTTTTGCCGCCCAGCCAGGGTTCGGTAAAAGTAAACGAGAAATTTTGATAGGTCTTTCCGCTTGACTGCCCCTGCAAACTCAGCTTCTGACCATCGCCTTTGGGCAAGGGTTTATAATATTTTAGATGAAAAATATTTCTTAAGGCAAAATTATTGAAGGTAAGCCCAAGCGTCCCAACCAATTGGCCGCCGCCAAAACCACCTGATAGCTGGATCTGGTCCGATGGTTTTTCCACTACATTATAAACAATATCTACCGTGCCATCCTGCTGGTTAATGTTGGTTGGCTTCGGTTCGGTTTTAGTTTCGTCAAAATTACCCAACTGCCCAATTTCGCGTGTACTACGTATCAGCAATGCCTTATTGAATTTCTGGCCAGGTTTGGTCCTTATTTCGCGCATAACCACTTTATCGTTGGTTACGTCATTCCCTTTAAGGAGCACCCGGTTGATGGTGTATTGCGGGCCTTCATATATCCTGATATCCAAATCAACAGTATCATTATGTATCCTGGTTTGCACCGGATCTGCATTGTATGTTAAGTAACCGTCATTCAAATAAAACGACGAAACATCATCGTCATTAGGTGTTGGCCCGCTTAACCTTTTGTTCAATGCATCCTCACTAAAAACCTCCCCTTTTTTTACTTTTAATATTTTTTCAAGAATAGCGGTGGGATATTTAGCATTGCCCGACCATTTGATATTCCCAAAATAATATTTATGCCCCTCAAATACTTTAATCCTGATACCTACCGTATTTTCGCCTGTTTTAAAAACTGAGTCACTTAATAGTTCGGCATCCCTGTACCCGTTGTCCTGCATTTTTGTAATAAGGTTTCGTTTATCCTCATCATATTTATCCTGTTTAAACTTGCGGGAGCCAAATACATTATAAAACTTTTTTGTACGTGTTTTTGATAAATATTTCCGGAGCGCTTTTTGTTTAAACGCCGAATTGCCTTGAAAGGTAACTTCGCTGACCATTACCTTTTGCTTTTTATCAACAGCTACATCAAGTATTACACCATTTACATCGCCGGGATCTTTTCTTTGCCTGATAGTAACTGTGGTATTCAGGAAACCTTTTTCGTTAAAGTGCTTCTTAATTATCGCAGTTGTTGTGTTCAGCATGTTTTCATCAACAATTTTACCGGTTTTGTCAGATAAATCCTTTTTTACGTCCTCAATTTCCCCTTTATGCAGCCCTGTTAAATGTAAACTCGATAAATGGGGCCGTTCAACCACTACTATTTCAAGATATATGGTATCGAGGTTAATTTTTGTAATGTTTAATTGTACGTCCTCAAATAAATGCTGCAAGTACAAATTTTTAATCACGTTGGCATTAGCTTCGCCGGGTAAATTTATCCGGTCGCCTTTATTTAATTTTGATATTTGCAGCAATACATCTTTATCCAGGTTTTTTGTGCCGGTGATGGTAATACCCCCAATAATGTAATCTTTAGGATTAAGGTAACTTAAACTATCCGCCGGTAACGTTGATTTTGACATTGAATATGCCGGCTGGCTGGAAACCTGCGCCAAAGCCGCAGTACTCATTATAGAGAAAAAAACAGCAAAAAGAAATTTATTCATCCGGATATTTTAGTGGGCTAAAAATAATTTATACAGTTGTTAAAAAGTGTTAAAAGTAAAAATTTAGTTGACCTGTTCACTGGTCATACCAAAACGGCGCTCGCGTTTCTGATAATCAAGGATCGCTTCAAAGAAATCCTCCTTATGGAAATCGGGCCATAATTTTGTTGTGAAGTACAGTTCGGCATAAGCTATTTGCCAAAGTAAATAATTACTTATGCGATATTCGCCACTGGTCCTGATCAGTAATTCGGGGTTGGGCATGCCATTTGTAAATAAATTGTCCTCAAATATTTCTTCATTAATATCTTCTGTATTTAATTCGCCGGCCTTAACCTTGCCCGCTATGTTCCGTACAGCGCGTAAAATTTCGCGCCTCGAACTGTAACTCAAAGCAAGGGTAAGCACAAGGCCGGTATTGCCCGAAGTTTTGTTTATTGCATTAGTTAACTCATTATAGCATTTATCGGGCAGCAGGTTTAAATCCCCTATGGCGTTTAAACGCACATTTTTTTCCATAAAAGTTTCTATTTCCCTATGAATTGTGTTAACTATTAACTCCATTATAGCCAGCACCTCTAATTTTGGCCTGTTCCAGTTTTCTAACGAAAAGGTGTATAGTGTTAGGTACCCTATGTTAAGTTCAACCGCCCCCTCAACAATCTCACGTACCGAAAGCACCCCGCTGCGATGACCAAATATCCTTAATTTGCCTTTTTCTTTTGCCCACCTGCCATTGCCATCCATTATTATAGCTATGTGTTTTGGCAATTTCAACAAATTAATTTGATCCCTGTATCCCATTTTATCCCTGGTTAGTTCATTGGTTTGTATAATGATGAACCAAAAAATTTCAGGGGACAAAGGTAAAACTTAATTGTACTTTTTTTAGTATGCTGACAGAAAAGTATTTTGGGGCGCGCCGCCAGCCACCAATTTGGCAAACGCACGAAAGAAAAAAGTGAAAAAGCTGGTATAGGAGCGAATAAATACCTGCAACGCCTGTAATTAAAAGCCGGTTTACACGGCGCTTAAATTGCACCAAAACCGGCGATGGATAAACGCTAAGTGGCGTTATTACCTCCATGTATTGGGATGATGCAGAATGAAAGATGCTTTTTTCCGGTAAATTCAGTTTATACAAGGCTGTACAAGATTATTCACATCACATTGCAAAACCCTTTAAAAAAATATTTTACTTAAAATTTGGATTATAAATAATTGCAATTACATTTGCAGTGTACTATTATACTAATACACTATATGGGTATGATCGATATAAATAATTTGAGTTTTGGATACCGTAATAAGCCGCTCCTTTTCGATGACCTGAACCTGTCATTAAACAATGGGCATATTTATGGCCTCCTCGGAAAAAACGGCGCAGGTAAATCAACATTACTTAAAAATATTACCGGCCTGGCATTTCCCGAAAAAGGGAACTGCCTTTTTAAAGGCATAAATGTTTCTGCCCGCCCGGTTTCGGTATTGGAAGACATTTATTTCATAGCTGAAGAATTGTTTGTACCGTCGCTTACTCCCGTCCAGTTTGTTTCAAATACTGCCGGGTTTTATCCGAAATTCAGCAAAAGCCATTTTTATCAATACTTAAAAGGGCTGGATGTTGACCAGGATGAAGTAATGGACCAGCAATCATTTGGTCAGCAAAAAAAGGCGATGATTGCCTTTGGCCTGGCAACCAATACCAGCCTGCTGATAATGGATGAACCCACTAACGGGCTCGACATTCCCTCAAAAGTTCAGTTCCGCAAGCTGATCGCTTCGGTATTAACCGAAGATCGGTGCATTGTGATCTCAACACACCAGGTAAGGGACCTGGATAGTTTAATTGATACACTATTGGTATTGCATGGGCGCGAAATTGTGGTTAACCAATCAATGGATGAAATTGCAGAAAAATTAACTTTTGGAACCTACCAGGATACGGCAGGCCTGCCTGTTTTATATGAAGAGGAAAGTGTGCGCGGCACAAATGCAATCCTGCGGAATACAACCCGGAAATTCAGCAAGGTTGACTTAGAATTACTTTTCAATGCCATCATCAGCGGCAGCAAAGCATTATCAGAACTATTAAATGCATCGCCAAATGAATAATACATTTAACATCAACCGGTTTACAAGGCTGTTTATAAAACACAGCGCCGAGCACTATAAAAGCTACCTGATGGCGTTAACCGTATTAATTGGAGTAATGTTATTGGGCGGCAGTTTTATTACTTACCTTATACCTGGCCGCTTTATGGATACGCGAGCGCAATCGGAGCTTTTTATGAGTGTGCTTTTACTGGCAGGCACCATATTTACCAGCACCCTATTTGCCGATATGGGCGATAATAAAAAAGCGGTAGCCTCCCTTATTTTACCGGCATCCCATTTTGAAAAATACCTGGTGGCATGGCTATATTCAGTCGTAATATTTATCATCGTGTTTACAGGCAGTTTTTATCTGATCCTGCTGTTACTTGCCAACCTGAAACATTTTCCGGGACCAACGCCACAACTTTTCAATGTTTTCGATGACCAAAAAGGGGGCCCGGTATTTTTATTGTTTGCGTTGTTTCAATCCATTGTTTTTTACGGCGCTATTTGCTTTAAAAAACTGCATTTTATTAAAACTGCGTTTGCTTTTTTTATCGCCATCGCAATTTCAATATTATGTAATAAAATAATACTTGGTTTATTATTGGGCAGGAGCGTATTACCTACCATGCCTTTTGGTATGCTTAAATTTATGGAAAACAACCAGGAAAAAGCAATTAGCCTTGGAAGGCACCAGGGTGATTACGCAACATGCCTCATCGCCATTTTAGTTGTTATTTTTTGGGTAGCCGCCTATTATCGCTTGAAGGAAAAGCAGGTTTAATTTATAAATGTGATGGAGTTTAGGGATAATGAAGCCATATACCTGCAAATTGCCGCTTTTGTAAGCGACAATATATTACTTGGCAAATGGCCCGCAGAGCAAAAGATACCATCAGTCCGCGATCTGGCTATTGAACTGGAAGTTAACCCCAATACTGTAATGCGTTCTTACGAATTTTTACAGAACCAGGAAGTGATTTACAATAAAAGGGGACTTGGTTTATTTGTTGCGCCCGATGCTTACGATAAAGTTAAAGCATTACGTAAAGAAAGGTTCATTCAACAAGACCTGCCTGGTTTTTTTAGGGATATGTTCATGCTGGACATTAACCCGGGGGACCTGCAGCAATGGTACGAGAAATTTAAACTGGAAAATTACAAGCCAAAATCAAACGACGATAATGAAAACAAGTAATAAATTAATATTGACGGCGGTGCTTTTGCTTTTATTTGCGCTTATAGCATATAATTATTTGCTTAAAGCAGAGTACGTTTCTGGCCGGTATAAAGATCCTTACAGAAATTATATTACTTTAAAATTCAAAGATTTTGACACAGTTGATGTAAATTCAACAAGCGCGGTAAATGTAAAATTTATCCAGGGGCCATTTAGTGTCAGGATTGATACTGATGCTATGGATTTTACAAAGATTGAACAACAAGGTAACACGTTAAAAATAGGTGCGGCTTTTAAGGGCGATAATATTCAAAACCCCAGCCGTTATATTGTAGTTA
>DATCES010000495.1:0-3344 GCA_036509935.1 Mucilaginibacter sp. | reverse complement strand
ATGGGCATTTTAGTTTTATCATCGGCTTTGTCATCCTTCTTTTCTTCCTTTTTCTTAATGTCGAAACCTTTTTTATCCGCCAATTGCGAAACCGCATTTTCCATAGCAATCAGTTTGCCGCCATCGCGCACCCAGTTTTGCAATTTGTCCGAAGGGAAATCGTCGTATTTGCCATTAGCGAATATGGCTACGTCAAAATTGCTAAGGCTTGTCCGCTCCAGGTCCTTATACCTTACTAACGTGATGGGATAGTTAATTTGCTGTTCAAAAAAGTGCCATACTTCGCCCATTGCCTCGGCCGAAACCCCCTCGCCGGTAACCAGCATTACCCGCGGCCCGTGGATGAATTTTATAACATCCGACCCAAAGTCGGCCCCTTTTTCAACCAATCCCGTTGTTAAGGGTGTTAGCTCATGGTTAAGGGTTGCGGCTGTTTGGGTAATGTCCAGGTCAAAATCAGGAAAATTATTGCCTGCCCTGGTAACCAGCAACGACCCTGCGGTAAATTTTTTACCACCCGCTTCAAACGGTTCTTTCGAGAAGCTTACCTTGATGCCTTTTTTTAATAAAGCCGCTAAAAATTTAACATCGTTAACTGATTGCCATGCCGACACATAAGCATAAACAGGTGTATTGACGGGCGCCTGCACCGTTGCAATATTTAATAATGCCGCCGCCGGCTTAAACGATTCTTTTACACCATAAGCATTTAAGCCAAAAGCGTAAGGCAGCGACCATGCAGTAATATCATAAGTATTTGAATCGGCTATAAATGTTTTTGGCTCAAACAGCACGTTTAACAATACCGATTTTGGCTGATGGGCATTTATTACAAGGTCATTAACGCCGGGGCTGTACTGCTCCGTTTTACCTGTTATATAATTGTAAGCCGTAACGCTGTTTTTTAACCCGAAACCATATTGAATTCTATTCCGGCCGAGCACGTTGGTTAATGCATTTATTTTATCAATGTTATCATTTTTAACAATGTATGTTTTGTATTCGCCGGGGGGCGCCCCCCGGCTGTTATCATAAAACTTTTTAAACTCATCCACCAGTTTTTGCGCATAAGCCGAAGCTGTCTCAATAGTGCTTAAACTGGTTGAACGGTGGTGCGCTACCCTTTCTGCAAGGGTTAGCGTATCACCGGTACGTGTCACAACAGCCAGGCCGGCGCCTATGCCGCCCTGCTCGTAGGTCATGCCTATGGCGCCGTTATAAATGGGGTAAGTATCGCCGTACGACGGATAAAGGAGGTCGTACTCCTGTTTGGTGAAATACAGCCAGCCGCGCTGGTCGAAATATTTGGCGTTATTTTTCCCGATAATAGTTTGAAATTTGCGCTGCCAGGCCGTAATATCTTTATGAAACGGGCCGGCTGCCGGCGCAAAATAATAAGGCGCGTTATAGCCCTGCTCGTGGTAGTCAACATGTATTTGGGGTAGCCATTGGTTATATAGCGCAAGCCTTGCCTGTGATTCCTTTTGCGTTTGCCAGGCCCAGTCGCGGTTAAGGTCAAAATAATAGTGGTTTGTCCGGCCTTGCGGCCAGGGTTCGGCATGTTCGCGCGAAGCAGGGTTGGCATCGGGCGCGGCACCACTTACCGAATTATAAAAGCTTACATAACGTTCGTGCCCGTCGGGGTTTAAACAAGGGTCAATAACCACCACCGTATTTTTCAGCCAGACATGTGTACGGGTATTGGCAGGGTCAACTATATCAAACAACACCTGCATAGCGGTCTCGCTTGATGCGGGTTCGTTGCCATGTACGTTATAGCTTAACCATACTATTACAGGCGTGTTGGTAGTGGCAGTAGCAGTAGCAGTGGCAGTAGCAGTGGCAGTGGCAGTGGCAGTTTTTGCCACACTGCTACTGCCACTTAAACCTGCTACTTCTTCTGTGCTGCTACTGCCACTTAAACCTGCTACTTCTTTTGTACTGCTACTGCCACTTAAGCCTGCTACTTCTTCTGTACTGCTACTGCCACTTAAACCTGCTACTTCTTTTGTACTGCCACTTAAACCTCCAACTTTTCCCAAACCTGCTACTTCTTCAAAGCCTGCCAACCGTAAATTATTTTGCCTGATTTCCTCCAGCCGCCCAATGTTTTCATCGGAAGCTATAAACATGGCTATTAGCGGCCGGCCCTCGTTGGTAGCGCCGTATTGCACCAGCTTTACATTTTTTGATGCTTGCGCGATATACCTGAAATATTCCACTATTTTGTGGTGCGGGGTAAACCGGTCCCCCAACTTGTACCCTAAAAATCTTTCGGGCGCGCGTATATCCTGTGCCAGGGCGGAAACAACTACCCCTGAAAAAATAGCGACCAGCAGCAGTGTTTTTAACATACGGCTAAAAAGTGATTGGCTAATTTAACGTTAAAAACTTATCGTTTAGGTTTTTTTCTTATTTTTGGGTTAGTAATAAAAAGAAAATGCAGCTATCGGATATTGATCTGTCAAAAAATTATACTTACGCCGATTATTTAAAATGGACGTTTGATGAACGCCTGGAGCTAATAAAAGGCAAAATATTTAAGATGAGCCCTGCCCCGGGTTCGCTTCATCAGCGCTTGTCGCACAGAATGAGCCTTCGGTTAGGTAATTATTTAGTTGGCAAGCCATGTGAAATTTTTGTTGCCCCCTTCGATGTACGCTTGCCGCGCCGTTCAAAAAATGATAAAAATATACTTACGGTAGTTCAGCCGGATATTTGTGTGATCTGCGCTATTGAAAAAGTTGACGAAAAAGGTTGCTTAGGCGCCCCCGATCTGGTCGTAGAGATTTTGTCGCCGGGCAATAATAAAAAAGAGCTGAAAAACAAGTATGAGGTGTATGAAGAAGCAGGCGTATTGGAGTATTGGATAATTCATCCCACCGAAAAAACCTTTTTCAAATATATTTTGATAAACGGCCATTTTCAGTCATCGCGGATGTTAACCATAGGGGATGAAGTAACTACAAATATCCTCCCCGGCTTTGTTTTAAACCTTGAGGAATTATTTGCTGATAGGTAAATCGGAGTGCGGTGTTCTTGGACCCAGGCCACCTGAATCCGTAAAATCAAAATAATCAAGCAAAATCTGTAATCAAAAATCTGCACATTTGCACATCGTAAATCTGCACATCAAAAACATGGAACCGGTACAGGCGCTACAAAAATATTTCGGCTACAGCGGCTTCAGGCATGAGCAGGAGGCCATCATCAACCATGTTTTAAATAAAAAAGATGTGCTTGCGCTGATGCCTACCGGCGGCGGTAAATCACTATGTTATCAGTTGCCCGCCGTATTGCTGGAAGGCCTTACCATCGTTATTTCGCCCCTTATAGCCCTGATG
>DATCES010000494.1:0-6329 GCA_036509935.1 Mucilaginibacter sp. | reverse complement strand
CTGGGTACATCGTTGTAACCTGAACCAGGCTGATTTTAATAACGACCTGCACCGAACAAATGTTAAGGGTGATGCCTGTACATTACATTTCAAAGGGAGGGGAGTTAGCATTATTGCCCCGAAGGATTCATCGTATGGAATTATGGAAGTATTTATCGATGGCAAATCATACGGCAAGATCAATTTGGAAGGAACGGGGCAATATAAGCCCCAATGTACTGTTTTTACACTTAAAAATCTGCCACAGAAACAACATACGCTCAAATTAGTGAATTTAAGCAACTCGACAGTCGCTTTGGACGCCTTCAAAATTTTGTAAGTGGATAGTTAAACAAACACGCACATATATACCCCGGAACCAGGAAAATCATTTTTAAGAATTTGATGTAATGTGGAAATCGGTTATATTTGCTATATGCTTCATTAAGGAACATCTATTTGACCAATTTAATTTAAACCAACCTGAAATGAAATACCGGATACTTCTGGCGATGGCTTTTTTCTTAGCTGTCACTTTAAAAGGTAATGCTCAAATTAGTCGCACTGAGTTGCCATTTGACGATAACTGGAAATTTTTTAGAGGAGATGCTGGCGGAGCAGAGGACCCCACGTTCAGCGACAAATCATGGCGGAAGGTTGATCTGCCGCATGACTGGAGCATTGAAGACATGCCGAATCAATCCGATACGGTTATCGGCCCGTTTTCCAAAATGAGCATTGGTACTACCGCTACAGGTTACACCGTTGGCGGTACCGGATGGTATAGAAAGCATTTTAATTTGGGAAACAAAGTGTGGAAAATGGTTTCTGTTTACTTTGATGGCGTATATATGAACAGCGATGTTTGGATTAACGGACATCTTCTTGGCAACCACCCTTACGGTTATATACCGTTTTACTACGATATTACCCCCTACCTGCATAACGGCGAAAATGTTATTGCTGTACGTGTCCGGAATGAAGGCAAAAACTCGCGGTGGTACAGCGGTTCGGGCATTTACCGTCATGTTTGGCTCATAACCACGGGGCCGGTTCACATTGAGCAATGGGGCGTATTGGTAACCACCCCGCAAATTTCCCGAAACAGCGCACTGGTAAATATTAAAACTACTATTACCACCATCCGCAACGGTGGTCAGTTAAAATTGGTAACCGCTATCACCGATTCAAAAAATAAAAGGGTCTCCCTAACAGCGACACCGTTTGAAACAACGGGTGCCAATAATGAAATTTCACAAAATATTAAAGTAAACGCGCCGCTATTGTGGTCTCCCGGGTCGCCTAATCTGTATCGGGCTATAACAGAAATTAAACAGGGCAATCAGGTTTTGGATCATGTTGTAACTACTTTTGGTATCCGGTCAATTAAGGTGAGCGCGGAGAAAGGATTTTTGCTGAATGGGAATGTAGTCAAATTACGCGGCGGGTGCATACACCATGATAATGGTCCGCTTGGGTCGGCTACCATTGACCGGGCAGAGGAAAGAAGGATTGAGCTTTTGAAGAAAAATGGTTTTAACGCCATACGTACCTCACATAATCCGCCATCAAAGCAATTGCTGGACGCCTGCGACCGTCTCGGTATGCTTGTTATTGATGAAGCATTTGACCAGTGGCAGCGTGCCAAGAATCCCGATGATTATCACCTCTACTTTGATGAATGGTGGAAAAAAGACCTTGATGCCTTTATACTACGCGATCGTAACCACCCTTCCGTTGTTTTCTGGAGCATAGGCAATGAGATTAATGAAAGAGTTGACCCTTCGGGACTTGTAATAGAAAAGCAATTGGTAGATGAGGTGAAGCGACTTGATAAAACACGCCCTGTAACGGAAGTAATTTGCAGCTTTTGGGACCACCCCGGCTATAAATGGGATACCACAGCCGCGGCGTATGCCATGCTTGACGTGGGCGGATACAATTATATGTGGAAAGAATATGAAGCCGACCATCGCAAATATCCGCAACGGGTGATGATGGGCACTGAATCTTTCCCCAGAGAAGCTTTGAAAAACTGGAACATGGTAGAAAAACAACCCTTCGTAATCGGAGATTTTGTATGGACGGCGATGGACTATTTAGGGGAGACAGGGGTTGGTCATTCCAGCCTGGAGCCCCATTCATCCCCATTGCTGCAAACCTACCCCTGGTTCAACGCTAATTGCGGGGATATTGACCTTATTGGCGACAAAAAGCCCCAGATGTATTACCGCGACATTGTATGGCGAACCAGCGCATTGCACATGATGGTACACACGCCGATACCTCCGGGACGTAAAGAATCGGTAAGTTACTGGGGCTGGCCTGATGAGGTTCCGTATTACCATTTCCCTGGCAGCGAAGGCATGCCGATTACGGTGAACGTTTATACCAGGTATCCTGAGGTGCGCCTTGAGCTTAATGGTAAAGTGATCGATCAGAAAAAGGTTTCTGCGGATAATCTTACAGCTACTTTTAACCTGGATTACCAGCCGGGTACACTCAAAGCCGTTGCTTTAAATAATGGCAAGGCGGTTGACGCGGTTACACTAACTACTGCGGGAAAGCCGGCAAAAATACGTCTTAGTGCCGATAGGGACCACATAAAAGCCAACCGGAATGATCTATCTTACGTAACTGCAGAGGTTATAGATAAAGACGGGCGCCTGGTACCTAATTCAGTCCTGTCCTTGCGGTTTGTCCTTACCGGTAACGGAGAAATAGCCGCCACCGGCAGCGCCGACCCGCAGGATATGCAAAGTTTTCAAAAACCGGAGCACCGTACATTTAGAGGAAAGTGCCTGGTTATTGTACGCCCGAAAGGTAAAGCAGGTAAAATTACCTTGAAAGCACAAGGCAATGGGCTAACAGGCAGCGAACTGGTGATTGAGACACTATAGGTTGAGCTCTGTGGTTCCCCACGGTACAATTACGGAACCGATTTATAGAATAGTTGAGAAATATTGTGGCAAAGCCTTTGTTATTTTCATAGGTAATGTACCCTCATTAATGCATAAGCATATACTAATTACTGTATTTCTCCTGCAAATTAGAAATCGCATCAAATTCATTGCCAATTTTTGATATAAGGCTTTCAAACACCCTAAAATATTGGCTGTAAATCTCATGGGCGGCTATTTTTGGCAAAAAAGTATCGTGCATTTTTACCATCTTTGAAGCTTCTTCCAAACCCGGAAATATCCCCATTTCTGTTGCGCTTAACAAAAATGCGCCAACGCCAATGCTGTCGCCAAGTGTTAAAGTACTTACTGGCTTGTTAAAAAGATCAGCTATTATTTGCGTACACAGCGGTATGGAAGCAAAGCTTCCGTTGATAGAAAGACTGTCTATCTGCCGGTGTGTTTCCAATGTTTTGCCTATACTATAAATTTCATATAAAATGCCCTCAATTGTCGCCCTGATAAAATGTTTGCGTTCATGCCGGATATTGACGCCAAAATAACAACCCCTGGCGTTTGCATTCCATATCGGGGCGCGCTCCCCATGCAGGTAAGGCAGGAACAGAAGGCCGTCAGACCCTACATGTACTTCTGAAGCTTCCCTTATCAGGGCATCCATTGCATCATCTATGTCAAAAGCATTTTTAAAATCGCCAAATTGCTTGGTAAACCACTCGAACACCACTCCGCCGTTACTGGTTGGGCCACCGCTTACAAAATATTTTTCGGTCAATACGTAATTAAACAACTGCTGTTTGGGGTCATCGATAAGTTCTTTGCCGATGACCCGGAAGGCCCCGCTATCTTCTATGGTAATCGTGGCCTTTCCGTTCCCCCATACGCCGGCGCCTAAAGTAGCCAAACACCCGTCGCTTGAACCAACCAGGATTTTTACAGACGGAGGCAATCTTAATGCTTTCTGGTATTCTTTTTTAAGGGTAATTTCCGAATAGAATATGGGCACGAGATCGGGTAATTTTTCAGGTGTAATCCCGGCAAAGTCTAATGCCGTGGTATCCCATGTTAGCTTGCGTGTATTCATCAAGCCGGTTGCCGAAGCAATACTGTAATCAATTACGCAAGCACCTGTAAGTTGCTGGATGATATAACTTTTAATAGTCATAAATTTACTTGTCAAGCTAAATTTCTCCTGCTGGTTATTTTTCATCCATGCTATTTTTATTAACGACGACATGGGGTGTATGGGCGTTCCGGTGGCGGTATAAATTTCCATGCCCAATTTTGAATTTTTCAAATCAGCAGCTTCCTTTTTACCCCTGTTATCGGACCATGTGATGGAATTCCCTAACGGTACGCCATCTTTATCAACGGCCAAAAGACTATGCATCGATGCGCTGAAACATATACAGCTTACCACATATTTTTTGGGGTACACTTTATCGTTCAGCAGGTTCTTCAGCACGTAAAGCATAGTTATAAACATCTGCTCGGGGTCCTGTTCGCTTTGGTCGGGCCGCTCATGAAAAGTGGGATAATGCCCTTTTGCAAAACCTATCACATTTCCGGATAAATCAAATGCGAACACCCGTGCCGCATTGGTACCTAATTCTATTGTAATTATACAATCCATAACCTATTTCATTCTTGTGATTTATTATTTTTTCTGAATTCACTGGGCGTATAACCCGTAAATCGTTTAAAAGTGGTAGCAAAATGCTGCGATGAGTAGAAGCCGGTATTTAATGCAATATCCGTGACGTTAACTTGCCCGCGTTTTAATAATTTAATGGCCTCTGTTATCCTGATGTTTATCAGGTAATTAAGTGGTGAAAATCCAGAGTAATTCTTTACCTTTTCTGTAAAAGCGGTGGTTCCCATTCCGGTTAAAGCAGCCATCTCTTCAACCGTCCATTGGTGTTCCAGATCGTGCCGGAGGGCTTGCTCCAGCTTCAAAAAAGCCTGGGGGAAATCCCGCCTTGAGTTGTTTTGACGGATAAGCTGCCTGCTTATTAAAACAAAAAGTTCATCCAGCAATTGATTTACCCGGGTAAAAAACCCCACCTCCTCATTCCGAAGTTCAGCCTGCAAACATTGCATCAAATTATGTGCTTCTCTTAATTTCAAAACAAGCTGTCTATCGTTTAATAGTAAGATTTGGTTTATCGATAATTTTTCATTTTTATTTAGTCCGCTCCATTTTCCCATTAATAGTTTCCCCCCATCGTCAACGGCTATTTTAATCCAGTAAAGTGTGCCGATATTAAGAACATTACTTTCCCCGCCTATACTTTGCCCGGGCAGCACCACTGCAAAGTCGCCGGGATACAAAGTGTGAAGCTGTGAGTCTATAAGCCAGTTAAATTTTCCATCCAGAATATAGTACAGGCAAATACACCCTGTAACTTTGCTGCTGAAAGAGTTGAGTTGTATAGTGCTGTTCTTTTTGTGTGCAAATTCCAGAATATGTGGAAAATTCACAAGTTCCTTCGATACACCCTGTTGAAGTATCAATTGAATCATTCAGAATAAATAATTGGTTGTAGTACCCCATGACCCGACCTCAATGGCTGAGCCGCCTTAATTAAATCACCCGTTACCACAAGCAAGGTTACGTATTATCAAGTTAATATTTGTACAAAAACCATCACTGTTTTTTAATGGTAGTTCCTGATTGTTTATTGCAGCAACTTGTATCAATTATAAACACTAAAATAATCAATTAATTCGGCATCAATATAAAGGAAGCCTTTTTCCTGCTTTATGCCCTTGTAAAATTTCACGTTATGAGAAAATTGCATCTTCGATACTGCATTTTATCGGCTTGCCTGCTCTTGGCCTTATTTTCAAATTTCACTGCTGCTGCCCAGCAAATTTCTAAAGAAGAATTGGTTTTTTTGACCCCAGAGTGGAAAGGGGAACGTTTTGATGATGGCCGGCCCAAAGTACCATACGATATTTTGGTGAGGATGAAAAAGGTGAGTATTGAGGAAGCCTGGGCTGTTTTGAAAAATGCCGGATATGGTTATCAAATTGCTGAAAACTGGCTGGTGATTAATCCGGATAGTGTTTTGGTAGGCCGGGCGGTAACGGCAACTTTTATGCCCGCGCGTCCGGATGTTTGGAAAGCGATAGATGACAGAGGGAAAAAACAAGGAAAAAAAGGCCAGAATACCTGGCCTGTTGACCTGTTGATAAAGGGGGATGTGTATGTGGCCGACCAATTTGGCGCGCACAGGAACGGCCCTACCATCGGTGATAATGTTGGCAACGCTATTTATGCAAAAACGGGTAATGGCATAGTTTACGATGGGGCTGTCAGAGACATCCGCGGCCTGAAGGAAATCGGAGGTTTCACGTCGTTTGTAACCAGTTACGATCCATCTTATCATAATCCGCAAGGCGATTTAAATACCATGATCATTGGCATAA
>DATCES010000493.1:0-2652 GCA_036509935.1 Mucilaginibacter sp. | reverse complement strand
ATATTTCCGCGGTAAAGGAAAGCCTCAGCATTTGCAGGGTCCAGGCTTATGCTTTTGTTATAATCAATCAAAGCGGCGGTATTATCATTATTTAAACCTTCGGCATTTGCCTTGAAAAAGTAGATACCTGCATCTGTCGGATCAAGTTGAATAGCTTTTTTGAAATCAGCTATTGCATCGGTGTAATTGCCCATGTTTGAGTAAGCCACTCCCTGGTATTTGTATAGTTGGGCATCGCCGGGGGATGTTTTAATTGCAAGATTAAAATCGGATACCGCTCCGGCGAAATCCCCGGAATTACTTTTGGCATTTGCCCGGTAGTGGTATAAGTCGGTACTGCGGTTGCCAAGTTCAAAGGCTTTATTGAAATGGATTACAGCGTTGGCATAATCCCTGGTTTCAATATCTGCATTTCCCCAATAATAATAAACTTCGGCATTATTTGGTTCAAGTTGCAATGCTTTCTCAAAATCAGCAATAGCGCCCTGGTTGTCATTTATTTTTGCTTTTGTTTCCCCTCGTAAGGCATATAACACGGGATTTTTCAATTCAAGCCCAATAGCATTGTTGTAATCATCAATAGCTTTGTTATAATTTTTTAGATTACTATATGCATCTCCCCGGTAGTGGTAAAAGTCAACTTTTTTAAAAGTACATTCACCCGAATCAACTACGCATGGGCTGGTTTTTTTAACCATTTCTGTTTTTTGGGGAGTACGGCATGATTCAATAGCGAGGTTAAAATTATCAATTGCCTGTTTGTATTGCTCAATATGACTTAAAGCATTTGCCTTGTAATAATAAACATCGGCATTGCCGCTGTCAAACGTTAAAACCTTATCATAATCGTTAATGGCATCCCTGTAATAATTGGCATTTGCCCTGGCAGACCCGCGGTATTCAAATAGTTCTGGTTTTGACGTGGTTAGGCTTATTGCCCTGCTAAAATCACTGATTGCCCCTAAGTAATCATATAAATTGCTTTTTGCACTTGCTGCGGCATAATATATTTCCCAATTGTGCAGGCCCAATGCAATTGCCCTGTTAAAGTCTGTTAACGCAGCTCGGTACTGTTTTAGGTTAGTTTTGGCATTCCCCCGATAAAAAAATGCCATGGTAAAATGCGGATCAAGTTCAGTCACTTGATCAAAATCCTTAATAGCGTTGTTGAAAGCGCAAATATTGCTATAGGCATTTGCACGATAATAATAAGCCAGGATGCTTTTACTATCACGATTAATAACTTCGGTGTAGTCGTCTATTGCTTTGTTGTATTCATTAATGTTACTATAGGCATTCCCGCGGTTTAAATAGGCCTGAATATTTTCATTATTTAACGCTATCGCATTGTTAAAATCTACTATTGCACCTTTGTCGTCTTTATGTGCCGATTTCCAATTTGCGCTATCCAGGTATTGTTTTGAAGTTTGGGCAAAGCCCAGGTATGGCAAAAAAGAAATTATAATTAATAGTCTTTTCATAATTTAATTAATATCAATTATTGGCAATAAATAAGCCAACATTTTGTTTCATTTTAATATACCGGCCAAATTATACCCTGGCAACCCCATTTATTGCCACAATATAGCAAAAACAAAGAAGTAATGAATTTACAAAGTAAAATCCATTAAAAAGTACGTTGTTTTACGTGGACAATGCTGGAGGTAACATATTACGCAAATATTTCTAAAATAGTTTTATCATTAAAATGGGGGATAAATTCTTACAATTGGGCGCGGAACAAAATTGGTGTATGTTGGTTATTCCTTGTATTGTCGAACAAATGTAAATTTAGCGCATCATTTATATGTTTAAACATCTATTTATTTATTTTTGTTCAAAATAACAAGCAAAAAAAAGATAATCAAATGGCAACAGCAACAAAATGGGCAATTGACCCAATGCACTCCGAAGTTCAGTTTAAGGTAAAACATTTAGTTATTTCAACGGTAACGGGCTTTTTCAAAAGCTTCGAAGGATCGTTAGAAACTGTAAATGATGATTTTGAAGATTCAGAAATTTCTTTTGGTTTAAATGTTGATAGTATTGATACCAACCAAAGCCAAAGGGATGCACACTTAAAATCGGCCGATTTTTTTGATGCGGAAAAATATCCGCGGATCACCTTTAAATCCACTTCATTTAAAAAAACAGGTGCGGAGGAGGCATTTGAATTAACTGGCGAACTCACCATTAAAGATGTTACCAAACCGGTTACGCTGGCGGCAGAATATGGCGGTTCGACTAAGGATTTTTACGGAAATATAAAAGCGGGCTTTGAGGTTACCGGGAAAATTAACCGCAAAGAATTTGGATTAGGCTGGGAAGGCGTAACCGAAGGGGGTTCGATCGTTGTTGGTGAAGATATAAAGCTTATCATAAACGTTCAGTTTGCAAAACAAGCCTGATTGATTTCGGACTTTGGTAACATAGTACCCCTATGGGGATGTTCGATTTCGGCATTATTTGTATCGGTTTCGGATTTTTAGCGTATTTATGTAAATAAGGAAATTTGTATAACATTCTTATCAAATCCGAAATTGAACATCCCCATAGGCGTACTATGTTACCGAAATCCGAAATTAAAATAATGCTTATAAAAATATACCCCGAAAACCCAAACCCAAAAGCTATAGAGCAGGTGGTGGAGGT
>DATCES010000492.1:0-2437 GCA_036509935.1 Mucilaginibacter sp. | reverse complement strand
CACAATGACTAATGACGTAATGACAAATGTGACTATCTTATTCCTTTGGCCAACTGTAATAAGCTAATTTCCCGGTATCACCGTTTACTGATGCCCAATCGTTGGTATCAAAATCAATTTGTGCCACTGTACTGGTGTGTACTTCCTTTACTTCGCCGGTTAAATAATATAGTATTTGCGCTATTCCGGGGTTGTGCCCAACAAGGGCGATAAAATCATATTGACCAGGTAATTGGTTTATAACGCGAAGCAAGGTTTGCTGACTGGCTTCGTATATTGCTTTATTTATTTCGGGTTCGGGCAATAAAAGGTGGTCTGCAAATATTTCGGCAGTTGTTTTTGTACGCAATGCAGGGCTGGTTATTAAAATTTGCGGTATCCGGGAGCCATCCTTTAGCCTTTCAGCCATGAAAGCAGCATCCTGGATCCCGATATATTTTAATGGCCTGTCGATATCCTTAACAGACGTGTCTTTTTCTGCTTTGGCATGCCGTATCAATAATAACTTTTTCATAAGCCAAAATTATTAAAAGAGAAGCAATAACCTGTCTTTTAATATTTTTTTTATCCCCAATCCCCAATTCACCTAATCAATTAAGTGGTTTTATTTATAAAACCGGTGATAATGTTTTCGGGCATATCATTCATGCATTTAAAATGCCCGAGCGGGCATTTTTCCAGGCCGAATTTTGAGCATGGCCGGCATGGCAAATCAATCCCCACTACTAAGGCTTGCTTCACCCTATAAGGCTGCACGCCCAATAATCCGGGTACTGTGCCCCCCCAAACAGATGCGATGGGTTTGTCAAAGGCTTCGGCTATGTGGGTTAAACCGGTATCAAAACCTATTATACTGTTTGCCTTTGATATCAGGAAAACCGATTCATCCAAGGTGGTTAAGCCGCAGGCATTGTAAACGTTGCTTGTTTTTGATGCAATTTCATCCCCGTTTGCCCTTACATCATTTCCTCCGAGCAATACAACAGGCAGGTTCAATCCTTTGCATATACTAATGATTTTTTCATTTGGCATACGTTTAGTGAAATGTGTGGCGCCAATAATAAACGCCACATAATTTGTTTGATGCGAAGGGGGCAATAACTTATTTAACTGGTGGCCCGCCTTTATATAATAATCAATGGGCGCACCATCGTTTTTTACGCCTAAAAAAGCAACAGCCTGCATATAACGTTCAACCAAATGTACAGGCTGCACCAGCTTTAAATTAAATTTTAAGCTGAGCCATTTACGCACCCGTTGTTTTTTATAAGTTGATGATTTAGAGCGGACATTTAATTTGATCAATGCTGTACGCAAATTGTTATGCAGGTCGATAATATAATCGTAACGTTCTGCTTTTATATCCTTGATAGTTTCGGCCAGGGTTGGCTTTAGCAAAAGCAGTTTATCAATGTACGGGTTGTTATCGTAAATGTATTTGAAGGCGGGTTTTGTTAAAAAATGAACTTCGGCGCCGGGTAATTGCTTTTTCAGGCAGCGCACAACGGGGGTTGTGTATATAATATCGCCCATCGAACTAAATCGGATTACCAGTACCTTCATTTTTTGAATAATTAAACCTGGTTCCTCAGCTTTTCAATAATTGATGTGGAAGAATACCCCTCAACAAAATTAATGGTTTTAACTTCGCCGCCATTGGCGATAACTTCTTTGGCGCCAACAATATTCTCAATGGAATAATCGGCGCCTTTTACCAACACATCAGGCATTAAGGCGGTAATAAGGTTAAAGGGGGTATCATCGTCAAAAACTACAATGGCGTCTACAAAAAACAACGCCGCTAATAGTGCAGCCCGGTTATTTTGATTATTCACGGGCCGATTTTCGCCTTTTATACGTTTTACCGAGCTATCCGAATTAAGGCCAATGATTAGTTTATCGCCCAATTCAGCAGCTTTTGCCAGGTAAGTTATGTGGCCAATATGCAGCACATCGAACACGCCGTTGGTAAAAACCACCTTTTCGCAATTTTGTTTCCAGCCGGAAACCACGCTTTTAAGCAAGGGTAGATCGCGTATTTTATCTAAAAGGGTTTTTTCTATGTTGGTTCTCATGGTCTGAAATTTCAGACTTACGAAGTTTTCAAAACTTCGTAAGTCTTATCCGGGGTTTTAAAACAATTCGTCAACAGCTTTACAAAGTATATGGCCAATCAGTATATGTATTTCCTGTATGCGGGCAGTAACCTGTGAGGGCACGATAATATTCAGGTCGCAAAGGCCCATCATTTTACCCCCGTCCCGGCCCGAAAGGCCCAATGTTTTGCAATCCAGTTTCTTTGCAACGTCAAACGCATTCAATATCCCCTGACTGTTGCCGCTTGTTGAAATCCCGATAAATAAGTCGCCCGGTTGCGCCAATGCCTCTATCTGGCGCGAAAAAACATGGTCATAGCCATAATCGTTGGCGATGGAGG
>DATCES010000491.1:0-2458 GCA_036509935.1 Mucilaginibacter sp. | reverse complement strand
TTGCCATATCTCCTATGTTTATACACTAAATATATGAAAATCAAATCATTATACCAAATAAAATACAGAAAATATTCCCGAAAAATACTACCAAAACCTATCATAAAAAAAAGGCCGTATCATGATTTATGATACAGCCTTTTTTTGTTGGGGAAAGATTAGACTTGCGAAGTTTTTAAAACTTCGCAAGTCTTTAACGGATTTCTTCCCGATGGGCATTCAAACTTTCAATATATAATTCAATTGCTTCTTTCGCATTATGCTTTGCTTCCTCAAGGTCGGCACTATAAATAATACAACCAGGCAACGCAGGTACATTTACTGTAAATCCACATAGGTACGTGTTTAACCAATATTTTGTAGGATAATGATGTATTTAAAGTTAGTATAATTAGTTAAAAATCAATTTTAATTATTTTGCTATCATTATTGAGCATTACAGCATTATTCGATAAAACTAACTTTTTACCATTAATTTTTAAGTTCTTTATATTGCTGCCAAATCCATGCAGCACCAATTTTATTTTATTATATTTTGATTTAAATGAACCCTCAGCTGCCGAAAGGCTAATCCATTTTTTTGCGGGATCAAAACTTATTTCCCGCTTATAATAAACCCCTTTTTGATAATCGTAAGAGGACCCATCATCTTCATAGTAAACAAAACTGTTCGCATCTTTACCATACCATACATTGAGATCCAAAATGCCATCACCTTTTTCGTTGGTGCTTTGGATCACGTTTTGCATGGGGATAATTGCACCGGCTTTGATAAATACCGGCAGATCGGTTAGCGGGGCCTTGGCATTGATTGCTTTGCCGCCTTCAAAGTTTTCATCGGTACTCAGGCGGTACCATTCGCCTTCGGGCAGATAAACATCTTCGGTAAACCGGGTGCTTTCAACCGGGGCAACCATTATGGCATCGCCAAATAAAAACTGGTTTTGATATTTGGTATCGAAAATTGTAGTGTCCTGTGTATAGTTTATCGCCAGGGTACGGCTTACCGGGATCCCTTTTTGGTGCGACTGGTAATAACTTGAATAAATGTAAGGCAATAATCTGTAACGCTGTTCAATATCCTTTTTTATGATGGCCTCGTTTTCTTTTCCCCAGCGCCATGGCTCACGGTATTTGGTGCCTTTGGCAGCGTGGTTACGAAACATGGGCGTATACACACCCAAAGAATTCCAACGTACCATTAGTTCTGGCGTAGGATCGCCCGTAAAGCCGCCAATATCAACACCGACTAAACTCATGCCTGTTATGCCTAAACTGTTTACCATGCGCTGTCCAAGTAGCATGTGGGCATCGTATGCAGAGTTATCTCCCGTCCACACTGCCGAATAACGCTGTGTGCCCGCGTAAGCTGCGCGGGTTAGTACAAATGGCCGTTTGTTGCCCAATATCTTTTTTGTGCCCTCGTAAGTGGCCCTTGCCATTTGCATCCCATAGGCGTTACGGATTTCGGGCATATAATAATTGCCAAACTTTACCATCCACGGAATATCCTGCCCCCAGGCGGCTGGTTCGTTCATGTCATTCCAATAACCCTCAACGCCCGGTTTGGTTAAAGCGGCGAACGATGCTCCCCACCATTTACGCACATCGTCCCTGAAAAAATCCGGGAAATGGCAACGGCCCGGCCAAACGCTGCCGATAAACTTTTCGCCGTTGGGGTAGGTGGCAAAATAATTATTGGCTACGCCTTCATCATATTGTTTATAGCCGGGTTCAACTTTAATGCCCGGGTCAACGATAGTTACCAGATGGAAATTCATAGCCTTAAGCTTATCAATCATTCCTTTCGGATCGGGGAATGTTTCCTTGTTCCAGGTGAATATTTTGTAGTGGTCCATGTAATCGATGTCGCAATACATTACATCGGCAGGGATCTTATCTTTTCTGAAGTTTTCGGCAATATCCAGCACTTCGGCAGCGCTTGCATAGCTCCAGCGGCATTGCTGGTAGCCCAGGCTCCATAGCGGTGGCATTTCCATACGCCCGGTGAGCCAGGTATAATCTTCAATGATCTGCGCTACACTTTGCGCCCCGAAGAAATAATAGTTCATATCTCCCGCATCGGCGCCAAACCAACTCATGGTATCATCAGTAGTGGCGCCAAAGTCAAAATAGCTTTTATGGGTATTATCAAAAAATAGCCCGTAGGTTAATCCGCTGTGCAGGCCCACAAAAAATGGAAATGTTTCATATAATGGATCCGATTTCGGGTTATGATCAGGTGCATCAGTGTTCCAGTTCACGTACGAGCTGCCACGCCGGTTAAGATCGCCGGTCTTTTCGCCAAGGCCTATAAATTTTTCATCCTTATATAATTTACGATAATTAACCACCCTTGTTCCCTGCCAGTTTACGCCAAAACTGGGATCGTCCCCGCTCAACACTTTTCCATCAGCGGTACAAAAATTAAAGCGTAGTGGCGATTTGGTGATGCGCA
>DATCES010000490.1:0-2931 GCA_036509935.1 Mucilaginibacter sp. | reverse complement strand
CAATAATATTTCTTTAAAAAGCTTTTATATAAGGCGGGCTTTACGAATATTTCCGGTGGCCTACCTTTTTATCCTCGTATTAATTGTATTGAATATTGTTTTTAAGCTGAATGTAAGTGTCATTAATTTTTTAGGGGCCGGTTTATATCTGATGAATTTTTCTTCTTTTTTCAGAAAATATTATTCGGCAGACCAAACCGGCCATTTTTGGTCCCTGTCCGTTGAAGAACAGTTTTATCTGATAGTCCCCTTTATACTAAAAAAAAACTTCAAGGTATATCTTCTGGTAATTTTATCAATTATCTTCGTTTTGCCCCTTTTCATTTGCCTTCAATATGCTTGTCCCGCCCTTAACAAGGGGATTTTATACGCATTTACGCACTATTTAATTAAATTTCAGGCAATTGCAGTGGGTTGCCTTTTTTCGGTGTTAACGTTTAAATATCCTATTGGTAAAAACATTATTAAAACGAAGGTTATTTTTAACATCCTCGCCATCAGTACAATACTATATATACAATATGATAACTTTTTTAGCGTAAAGAGTGTTTTTTCAAGCCTTTTAATTTCATTGCTTGTGGGTTATATAATCATTACAAATATAATTCCGGGTAACGATTTCATTTTTAAAATATTAAATGCGGGGTTCCTTAAAACTATCGGCATACTTTCTTACAGTATTTATATTTGGCAACAGCTTTTTACCTACTATAATAAAAACCTGCCAGCGTTTATGGTCACTTTTCCACTCAATGTAGTTTGTTTAATTATAGTTAGTTGTTGCTCCTATTACCTTTACGAGAAGCCATTTCTTAAATTAAAAGCAAGGTTTAGTAAAGTTAAAGTAAAACAGGCATTGGTTACTGCTACATAATGGTTAGCAACATTGATACTAAACTACGCGATTTGCCCTACTAAACCAACATTGACATACAAACGGCAATAGCCAAATACGCTCATAGCCATAAAAACTATTGTCTTTTCAACAAAAAAAAATAGTCCTCATTTCTTCCGGGCAGCCTTCGCTTAATCCCCGTTTGGTAAAAGAGGCTGATGCTTTAACAAATGCCGGTTACAACGTAACTGTATTATATACCTATTGGAATGATTGGGGCACCCGGCACGATCAGCAATTACTGCCTGAAAAAAAATGGAAAGCGATACGGGCAGGCGGGGATCCGGTGCAAAAACGCACCGAGTGGCTTTTGAGCCGGATCATCCATAAAATATCGGGGTATATGCTTCAAAAAGCGGGGGGTTACAAATATCTTGCAGATATTGCTATTGCCAGGGGCAGCTATTTTTTAATAAAAGAAGCTAAAAAGCACGAAGCCGATTTGTACATCGCACATAATTTAGGGGCATTGCCTGCTACTGTTAAAACGGCACAGGTTTATAGAAAACCCTGCGGCTTTGATGCCGAAGATTTTCACCGCCAGGAAGTTAGTGACGATGTCAATTCTTATAATTTCAAAATTTCCAGCTACATTGAAGATAAGTACCTGCCATTAGTAAATTATATAAGCGCATCGAGCCCGCTTATTGCTGAACAGTATGCATTATTATACAAACGCGCCGTAACCTGCATCATAAACGTATTTCCGAAAACGCCCGCGCTTTCTATTACGCGTAATGAGGATAAGCCCTTAAAGCTTTTTTGGTTCTCGCAAACTATTGGCACAAACCGGGGATTGGAAACTGCAATTGAAGCGATGGCCCTCACTGAAACATCAATTGAATTACATTTGCTTGGGCAGCCTGCCAATGGGTACCAGCAACAGCTTTTACAATTGGCGCAAACCAAAGGGATTAATAACGGGGTGTTTTTTTACGAACCGGTACAGGCAGATGAATTATTTAATATAGCAGCACAATTTGATATAGGCTTAGCCTCCGAAACAGGTTTTTGCCTAAATAATAATATGGCCCTTAGTAATAAGATTTTCACTTATATTCAAAGCGGGCTGGCAGTGGCGGCAAGTAATACCCCGGCACAAATGGCGTTGATGGATCAATACCAGCAAACAGGTAAGTTATATAAAAACGCGGTGCAACTGGCCAATATTTTAAGCCTGTACAATGCCAACAGGGAGCTATTGCATCAAACAAAAAAGGCAGCTTTTAAAACCGGGCAAACCAAATTGAACTGGGAAATTGAAAGCGGCAAATTTTTAAAGATGATTGAAAATGCTTGAAGCTGTTAAGAAAAAAACAAAAAACGGTCCAACATCCAGATGGTTTTACGGTGTTGACAGCATCAGGTTTATACTGGCATTTATTGTTATGCTGTCGCATTTTTATAATGTATATGCAACGGCTTTAAAACATTCCAGCCATGTTCTTTTACGCGGTACCGGCTATTTTTTAGCCAATGCCTTTGATGGCACTTCTGCTGTAATTGCTTTTTTTATCATATCAGGCTTTGTAATTCATTATCCAAATAAAAATGGTATCCCCAATCTGGCAGAATTCTGGATCAGGCGGTTTCTTAGGATACTTATACCATTAGCAGTTATTTTAATCATTGGCAGCCAATTTAACCACCCGGAAAATGCGGTTGTATGGAGTTTATACTGCGAACTGATATATTATGCATTATATCCTTTAATAGCAAAGATCAATTTAAGCTGGAAAAATAAATTTCTTATTGCTTATGCCATCGCCGCTTTGTTTATTTGCTCCTTTGCCTGGCATGATATTATCGCACTTATTAAACAAACAAACACTAATTACCAGGGTTATTATTGGCAATCAGGCCCATATTTAACCTGGATTGCAGGTTTACCCTGCTGGCTTTTGGGCGTATTAATAGCCGTGCATATTGATGATATCAAACTGGCAACTTTTAAATCGGTAATGATGTACCGCCTGCTTGTATATTTAGTCAGTTGTTTTTGCTGCATTGGCAAATTTCATTTACATCTCAGTTAT
>DATCES010000489.1:0-5154 GCA_036509935.1 Mucilaginibacter sp. | reverse complement strand
GCCCATGTATAGATGCCCCCGAAATTATTAACATACCAAATATTACCCATGCCGGGAAGTTGCCAACGCTACAGGAACTGGGCCTTGACGAACCTGCTGATGACCCGAGGGCAACTAATAAATTTATTGGTGGGGAAACTGCTGCTTTAAATCAATTGGAAAGTTTTTTTTTAAATAATAATCATGCGGGTGCCCATAAAAATGCCCGCAATACACCGGGTAACGATCATTCATCAAAACTATCCCCATGGATCGCATTGGGTTGTGTGTCTTTAAGGCAGGTTTATTGGGAAGTTATTAAGCATCAGCATTCAAATACCAATCATACTGATTTGTTAGTCCTGGATTTGTTATGGCGCGACTATTTCAGGTTTATGTTTAAAAAACATGGGCAAAAGTTTATATCCGGCAAAAATAAGGATGATAAAATGCCTTTAAATGCTAATGATAAGGTTGGGCTTTTTGAAACCTGGAAAAATGGCGCTACCGGGATTCCGTTAGTTGATGCAATTATGCACGAGCTGAACGCTACAGGCTATATTAACAATTACAGCAGGCAAATTGCAGCAGCCTTTTTAATAAAGGATTTGAAGGTTGACTGGAAAAAAGGGGCGGCTTATTTTGAGGAAAAATTGATTGATTATTCCCCGGCAAGCAATTGGGGCAACTGGGCCTTCATGGCCGGTGTTAACGATGCCCGCGAAAGCCGCTATGCTATTGCCGCAATACCGGCAAACGAACAAACAAAAAATGATTTTATTGATACCTGGCTCCCGGCAGCTACTATAACGGATTAGCGGACTTGTACAAACGGTGTTTAGATGAGACAAATGAGCTGCATTTACCCATACAAGGGACTTTTGGCTCAGTCCCCGGCCCGTATGCTGCGTTCGCTTAATTGCTTAAGTACTTCGTCATTAAACTCACGTTCGCTTTTGTAAAGTTCACTTACTTTTTCGGGGGGCAATATTTTTAAAAACTCCTGGTTGTAATGTTTCCTGATATTTACCAGATCAGTTTCGTATTTTAATTCATTATCAATCTGCTGGGAGCCATCGGGGGAATTAGTAGAGTTATTTTCCCGTTTTAATATCCTTACCGCTGTTTGCTCTTCTATATAATGCCGGTATACAGGCCAAAATGCGTTTGACTCATCAGGAGTAAGTTTTAGCCTGATACCTATGTAACCTTCTTTAACAAACTCCATCTTTCGCCTGGGGGTGGGCTGCCGTTTTATTGTGCGCTGATTAGGCATGCGCCGGTCAAAGCGCTCTACAGGCATGCGGACATGCCTCTGGCCAAAGCTTTTGTAGCTAAAAGCCAGTACAAATAATATACAAAAAATAGGTTTTACCAACTTATTCATAACAGTATATTATTGAACGCTGTCAACATAATTTTGCAAAGCATTTTTCAAATTAGTGTCATCTACCGGCGAGCCTTCTGTTAAAACCGTCTGTTGGGTGTCGCCTGCATCAACATTTAACTGCAAATAGTTTTTAATATCATCAATCGGAACGTTTGATAACTGCTTGTGTAAAAAAGAATTTTTATGAATATACGCCGGATCGGTAAGTTCATTTAAAAGTATCCCTCCCCCTAAAACTAAAGCAAAACAGGCCGCTGTGGCATATTTAAATGCTGCCGAAGCAAATAACCTGATAACCATTCCGTTACCGCTTGCATTGCGGCTGTTAACGGTTTTATCCACAATGGATTTATTAAGCTGATTAAAATAACCCTGCGGAACTGTAAAATGTTTGGCATCTTTCTTATTGACAACTTCTTCAATCGTAAGCCTGCTTTGTATATTGGCCGTTAATTCTTCAAAATAATTTCCGGGAACGGTAAAACCTCCCGTTAGGCCGTTGTTTTTTAACTCCTCCAGATTTTTGCCGGATACAATACGCTCCTCCAGGTTATCGAAATAACCGGCCGGTACCGTAAACGGATTCGCATCGCTAACCTGTTTAAGCAACTTATAATCATTCAGCCAATCTTTATTTTCCATGTCGCTCATCTTATCCTAACATCTATAGATGAATTAATTGCCAAAAGGTTTAAATTTATTAAAAATTAATCCTTCGATAATAAGTATGCTTCTATTTTTTTTACCGCTAAATGAAACGATGCTTTTAACGCCCCCACGCTTGTTCCAAGCACGTGGGATATTTCCTCGTATTTCATATCATCATAATATTTCATATTAAACACAAGCTTTTGTTTTTCCGGAAGCGTTAACAATGCCTCCTGTAGTTTCCTTTGCGCCGCATCGCCATTAAAATAGTCAGAACCTGCCAAAGTATCGGCTAATTCGTATGCCACATCATCAAGCGAAACATTGTTTTTTTGCTTTTTCTTGTTCAAAAAAGTTATACATTCATTGGTGGCTATCCGGTACATCCAGGTATATAACCGGGCATCGCTTCTAAATCCGGCAAGGTTTTTCCATACTTTAATAAATACGTCCTGTACCAGGTCGTCTGCATCGTCATGGTCAATAACCATACGGCGGATGTGCCAGTAAATTTTTTGCTGGTATTTTTTCAGTAGTAAATTAAATGCCTCATTCCGGGTTTTTTCATCCTGAAACTTGCTTAAAATTTCTGCATCGTCAACCTCTGTAGGCATGTATTAATATTTCGGCTTAAATACTTATTAATTCCTTTTATTTTTATAAAGGTAACTGACTTATATTAAATTCAATAATTTTTTAATGACTTTTGAAACCCAGATATTACTGCAAAATATCGATCACCTGCTGTGATGAATTTTTGGTATCAACCTTATTAATTATTTTTTCAATATTGCCTTCTGTATTTATGATAAAAGTGGTGCGGGCAGTACCCATATATTTTTTGCCGTACATGTTTTTCTCTACCCAAACGCCGTAAGCTTCAACTATACTTTTATCGGCATCTGCAATAAGCGTAAAGGGGAGGCTATACTTGGTTTCAAATTTCTTGTGCGATTTTTCGTCATCGGTACTTACGCCCATCACCTCAAAGCCTTTTTTTAACATTGCCTGGTAATTATCCCTGAAACTGCAAGCCTCGGCGGTGCAGCCCGGCGTATCATCTTTCGGGTAAAAATACAGGATAACGTTTTTTCCTTTGAAATCCGATAAGGAAACAATATTGCCGTTTTGGTTTTTTGCAGTGAAATCGGGGGCTTTGTCGCCTTCTTTAAGTGTCGCCATATTATCTATAAAAATCTGCGGTAAAGTGTGAACTGTTTTCTTTGTTATCGCTAACAGTTAATTCAAATATATGCCTGCCGGCCCCAATATAGTTGTTAAAGGTATAACTTAGTATCCTGCTTTTATAATCCCACTCCATTAAAATCCATTTGCCATCAATTTTGCCAATATAATTTTTAACGCCTGATAATTTATCACCTATTTTCAAAAATATGCCGCGCGACCTTTTCATATCGCTGCCATTTTTAATATTTAAAGGAATGATAACCGGCGGAACCGTATCAATCTTTATATAAAAATCACCCAGGCTGTGTGGTTCTGTTTTTATATAGCCGTCCTCATAAATACCGCCTTCGCTTATGCCGTTGGTGTTCACAATTACAGCTTTATTTGTATATTTTCCAATCGTGCTGTCGGGTTTTATCCAAAGGTCATAAACATCATGTACCGGGGTAAAACGGTTGTGGATGCGGTGGGTAACCGAAAATGCCCCAGGTAGTTTTGGCAATGTTGAATACGTAAAATCCACATCGTCATAAAGGTCGCCAACGGGTATCACTAATTTAACCTTATCATTGCTAAATTCATTTATTTTATCGTAATGAAATAAATTTCCGGGTAATTTAATAATGGGGGCCGGACGTTCCTGATGGCCCGATCTTATATTAATGCTAATGGTTGATGTATTGCCTGCAATATCTTTAACTACATATTCAACATGGTGCATTGCACCATCATTAAAATTTATTACACCGCGGTTTATTGATTGCCGGTATAATGATAGTTTGCTGCCCGGCAATATAAAGCACTTTTGTACCCAGCGGCGGCCTTTTAAAAATTCGGGGTAATCTATATACGCGTTGATAGCATGGGTTTGGTCAAAAGCGAAACGTTCCGCCGCAAAGGTGTAAACCCTTTTACTATCAAGTATTAATTCAACAGAATAAATACCGTTATGATTTGGCGATGCGCTGGTCAAATCATTTGTAGTAATCCCAAAACCAACTTCGCCGGCTAAATTAATAACGCCTGGTTTTGTCAGATGATAATTGCCCGCTTTCCCGGTAACTGTTAAAAACTGCCGGGGTGTTTTTTCACTGAATGGGTTCCCGTCCAGGTGGTATATCCCGATGGCATAAATTGAAGGTGGGATTTTATCAGTGATAGTTAAACCAAATAATTGCGGGTTGATGGTTTCCTCCGTTTCGGTATCCCTGATCTCGAAATGCAGGTGCGGCCCTTCGGATGCCCCGGCATTACCTGACCATGCTATAATTTCATCCTTGCAAACCTGTAATTGTAAAGGCTGCAATTTAAAATCAACTTCAAAGCTTTGCCGCTTGTACTGGGAGTCCCGTACCAGCTTTTCCATTGTAGGGCTAAAGCGTTCAATATGCCCGTAAACCGTAGTATAACCATTAGGATGGGTAACATAAATGGCATTGCCGAAGCCGCCAAATTCAACACGCAACCGTGATACATAACCATCATTAGCTGCATGTACAGGGTAGCCGGTACGCCCGTTGGTTTTGAAATCAAGCCCCGAATGAAAATGATTTGGCCTTAACTCGCCAAATGAGCCGGCCGTGGAAGGCGGCAGGTCAAGCGGGTAACGGAAATAGTTTTGAGGATAGCGCCTGCTTTGTATAGTTTGGGCAAAAACCTGGATATAAACACCAAAAAGTAAAACAAGTATAAGAAGCCGTTTTTTTATCATACCTACTTAACGTAAAAATCAAGCATTTTCAAATCTTCCAGGTAACCTTCCAGCCTGTCGCCAACATTTACTTTGGCAACACCCTGCGGTGTCCCGGTAAAAATAAGGTCGCCCTTTTTTAAGGTAATATACCGCGAAACAAAGGCAATAATGTATTCAAATGAAAAAAGCATTGCTGAAGTATTACCCGCTTGCCTGGTTTGCCCGTTAACATCCAGCTTAAAATTAAGGTTATGCA
>DATCES010000488.1:0-5187 GCA_036509935.1 Mucilaginibacter sp. | reverse complement strand
GGAAATTTGGCATACGATGTTTCCCACGGAGTTGAATAAATCCCCGCTTTTAAACCCAATTTGTGGATGGTACCAACCAGCGCCCCCATGTCAGGAAACTTTTCGTTTCCCTGCAAACCCATGTATTTACCCCCTCTGTTGCCTTGCCAGCCATCGTCCATATTAATATAGGTAAAACCATGCTGACTTAATCCACTTTTCACCATTGCCCGTGCTATGTTTTCAATTTTCTGCTGGGTAATAGTTTCGCCAAAGGCGTTCCAACTGCTCCAGCCCATCGGTGGTGTAAGGGCGATGCGGTCGCCAACAATTATCTTGAATTTTTTTTGCGCACTGCCAAACCGATTGCTTGCTTTTAAGGTAACAAGGTATTCACTGCGGGTTTTTAGCGTACCTGTTATCATGCCGGTAGCGGCATCAACGGTTAGCTCCTTTGGCAGGTTTTCAATCTCAAATTTAATGGGTCGGGTACCCGTTGCAGGTATATTATAAATCACCGGCGAACCTGGCCTAACGCCAAATACACCAGGTCCATTAATACGCGGCGCAGGCGGTGCAGGTGGCGTTAAACTAACCGGCGCGCCCTGTGCAAATAAAACGGTACTGCTTACTACGTTCAGTACCAGGCAAAATAATAATGTAACGGTATTTCTGATCATCATTTATTAAAGTTAAAAAAACAGCGAATAAACATATCGAACAATTAAGGATTGTACCTGGCGCCCAGTACGAGTTTATCACCCGAGTCATCTATGTTATAAAGCTGCGGTTTACGGGGCCCATCGCCTTCTGCATGGTGAATTATAAGCAATCTTTTACCTTCAAATGTGGTAAACATCATACCATGTCCTGAATTATCGTCTTTTAAAGCTTCTTTTTCCTGTATCCAGGGGCCATCAATTGTCCCGGATTGCGAATAGGCTACGCCTTCTACATAGCGGTGGGCGCCCCAGCTTGCCCATAACATACCCAGCTTTCCGGTTTTTGTCCTGAAAAGTTCAGGGCCATCGGTAACCCAGCCCGGTAGTTTTAAACCGAAGGTCATTTCGCCGTTTCCAACCATTTCAAGGGCCCACGGTGCTTCACTGGCACGGAAGAGTAGGATAGGATCAGAAATTGATTTACTCAGATCTGGCGAAAGTTTCACATACTCCATGGTGCCGTCAACTGTTTGCATCCATTCATGCGAGAAAATAAAATATGGAGTGCCATTTTCGTACCAAATGGTGCCATCTATTGTATCCCAGCTATGCGGCGTGTAATCATAATTCGGATCGGGGTTTAAAGGCTTATAAGGCCCATCAGCTTTGTCAGCCCCCAGGATCATCGTTTCATGCCTGTATATATTGTAACGGCGGGGTATAACATCAACTAATTCTTTCCTGTTGCCAAAGGAAGCGGCGTAGTAATATTTCCCATTGATATGATGTATCTCGGCTGCCGCTACAAACTTAATTCCGTCCATCCATGATCCGGTAACGTCGTAAGCTCCATAAGGGCCGGTCCAGTTTTTGAGGTCCCTGCTTTTATAAATTCCACCGCCGCTTCCGGTGAGGTAATACGTTTTGGTCGCCTGATCAGCGAGAACATAAGGATCGCTCATACTCATCCCGTCAAGGGTTATCGTCGTTACCTCCCTTGGGTCTGTTGCGCTGGCGCTTGTCCTGAAAGACCTTGGAGGGGCCGGCGTATTGGGCCTGTTAGGCTGAGGCATACCAAAGCCTTTGGAGCCTGGCGGAGCAGGAATGGTAACCGTTGGTACAAGTGGCTTTTTTGTATCCGTTTGGGCGGTCGCTGCTTGGTATATGCCGCACAGCGCCAGTGCTGCAACCGCATAAAAAACTGATGATAAATTGATCTTTTTCATTGTTGTTCACGTTGGTTTATAATACAAGTTTTATTTAACGCTGACTTCTTCTTCCGTCGCACGCCTCCATTTGAAATAACCATCCAACACCTTCAGCGATGCAGCACTGGGCACGGGACCAGTGTGCGCCGTTTGCGAAAAGTACATTACAACAGGGTGTGAATCATTAAAAGACAGCCATCGAGGTTCCCCCAATCCGTTGGGGTCGCCATATTTTGCAAAATTTGTCCAATAGGTCCCCATCGTATCCGAAATATCCAGGTCTGTTTTACTGGTTTGCGGACTTGAGGTAACAAGTGTGCCGAATACATAAGCTACTTCTTGCCCATGCGGCGATCCATAGCCCGCGCGGGGCGAGCCTTCCGGATAGTCGGGATGCTGATCAAAATAATAATAAAAAACCTTCGATTTGCTTTTGTTTGCCTGTAACCTTGCCCAGCTCCAGGTATGCCAGCCAAAAGCAGCATCACGGGAAAGATCACGGGCAGTTTTTGCAACTGTACCCGTGCCGGCAGGGTAAGCTTTAATGAGTTCATCGGCAAACTGACCATAGCGGTTTTTTACGGCGGCAATATAATCTTCCGGGGTTTTTGGCGGCGAGAAACTGGCGCCTTCATCGGAGTTGTAACCCACCAGGATAGGCGTTTGGTTATAATTTCCGGCTTCATAAAGTTTATATTGATCGCCTGGCAGCACCCAGCCATCTGTAATAGGCCAGGCAAGTCCGCGTACAGCGGGTAGTTTATCTGCTTCTACCTTTCTTAAATCGGCGATTGATGAAAAGCCGGCGCCTGTAACGTATGCTGCACCAGCAATTTCTGCATCACGCAAGCTTTTCATATTTTCACCCGGAAAAGTTGTGGTACGCGTTGGCCCAAATGAACCGCCGCTTTCAGAGATGGCGCCCTGGAACAGGCCTTTAGCCAAAGGGCTTGCACATAACATACTAACCGCGATACCTCCTGCCGATTCACCAAAAATAGTCACTTTATCAGGATCGCCGCCAAAGGCCGCAATGTTTTCTTTAATCCATTTAAGGCCGGCGATCATATCCAGCAGGCCATAGTTTCCTGAAACGTGATTGGGGTTTTCGGCGCTCAGTCCGGGGTGTGCCAAAAATCCAAGCTGGCCCACGCGGTAGGCGATGCTTACCAGCACCACGCCTTTTTTTGCCAGCTTTTCGCCGTTATAATTAGGTTCAGCAGTGCCACCAAAGTTAAAACCGCCACCATATATCCATACCAGTACCGGAACTTTATCACGCGGTGATTTAGCCGGTGTCCAAACATTCAGGTACAGGCAATCTTCACTTTTTCCTGAAACCGGGTTGCCACCCTGCATAGGTTCCGGAGCAAATTTATCAGCCTGACGTAAGCCATCCCATTTTGCCGCAGGCTGCGGGGCGCGCCAGCGCAGTTCTCCAACCGGGGGCGCAGCGAAGGGAATGCCTTTATAAATTGTAAGGCCGTTTTCAACAGACCCCTGTAATAGCCCTTCGTTCACCTTAACGGGAGAAGGTTGTGCTTTGGCAAGCGCAACGGCAAGCAATAAAGCAAGCAAAAAAATTAAACGTCTCATAATTTTCGTATTAAAACTACCGTTAAACCGATAGCCTTTGAAGCCATATTTATATCATTTTTGTTATCACGATTCTTCTCCGCAAGCAAAAGTTAGTATTAAGAGCGAAGAATCCATTTATTAACCTTTTTAGTGCTTAATATTTGAAAGCCAGTCCATTATTCAGAAATTGGCATTTTATACCCTAGCAACTCCAGCATTTTTGCACCATATCTCTTTCCAAGTATTCTATAACCCTCGGCCGCGAAATGCAGGTGATCGCGGCTGCCCGGACAACCGGCGGACGAAATAATATATGAATTTGGAATAACGTCGGGCAATGTTGCGATAATCTTATTCATATTGGCGCAAGCGCCGCTCTGGTCAGCATTTACAAGTTCGCCGGCAAGCAAAGGCACTTTTTTAGGCTTAAGATTTAAATCTTTCATCAGGTTATCGTAAATACCTTTTACTTTTTTAGTCCAAAGCGTATCATTCGGGTTAGATTCTCCCTGATGCAACAAAATACCTTTTATGGTACCCGTTTTCTGTGCTATTTTGGCCAGCTCCACCAGCCTGGCGTAGGGGTTCCCACCGTATTCAGCGGCTATGTTTTTCATCCAGCCAGGAGCTGTCGCCAGGTATGATTGATAGCTGTCTTTTTCAAATATCTCGATTTTCGCCCCTGCGACAGAAACGTTGATAATGCCAATCTTTATTTTTTTCTTCAGGTTAGCAGCAAGGGTCCTGCCAAAGTAGTCAGCAGGGGTTAATCCTGTTCTGCACCGGCACAAAGGGGGAACAGCAACATACCAGTTGTCCTTAACTCTGCCCTTATCGGAGCAATCTACACCCTGTAATACCTGGATGCGGCTGTCAACTGTAGTGGTGTCCTGCGGTTCAATCCGGGCGTTGCCCTCCATATTTGACTGGCCAAAGCAAATAAAGATGTAAAACTTAGACTTCTGCGAAAAGCCTTTCAAGCTCAACAAGGTAAATGCTAAGGCTGCGAAAACGATTAATTTAATTTTCATGGTTGTTTTACTTGCTGCAACAATTAGATTTTTTTTTAATTTTTGAAAATCAGGCTTGCAAACTGATTTAAAGACCTTCTCCACGACTGCCACTCGTGGGAAGTGCCCGGCGATTCGTAATAAACTTGTTTAATACCCGCTTTTTGCAATGCCTCATGAAATCCTTTTATAGTGGTTTGCATTCTTGCCGGTTCGGCAGTACCAACACTTAAATAGAGTACTTTTACCTTTTTGTTAAAAGCGTTAGCATCGGCAAACACGCCATTGTACATTTTGTTTATTTCTGTACCGGGTTGCATGAAACCGGCACCGCTAAACCCTCCTACATAAGCAAATTTGTCAAGATTGGTCATTGTAGTTTGAAATGTTTGGAAACCGCCCATGGAAAGGCCTGCCATAGCCCGGTGCCCACGGTCGGGAAATGTCCGGAACTTTTTATCGATCATTGGAATGATTTCCTTAACGAGCACATCCGGGAAAACATTGCCCCCCATACCCCTTGGGCCGGCAGTATTGTCTACAGGTTTTGTCGGGTCAGTGGCATAGCCCCGGTCCATCACCACAATCATAGGTACCGCTTTTTTCCCTGCAATAAGGTTATCCAGTATAAAGTTCATTTTACCCTGGGTAGGCCAACCGGTTTCATCTTCGCCCGCTCCATGCTGCAAATAAAGTACAGGGTATTTTTTACCCGGGTTTTCATCATAGCCCGGCGGGGTATAAACGTTA
>DATCES010000487.1:0-2531 GCA_036509935.1 Mucilaginibacter sp. | reverse complement strand
AATCCTTAGCGATTTGCCAACCGTTTACAAGCACAGAAATGACGACTGGTACCACAGCCTTGGCGCTTCAGGCGCGGTAAGCGCCGTTATATTCGGCTATATTATGTTTAGCCCATTAGCTAAAATGATGATAATGCCCCTGCCTGTACCTATTCCCGCCGTTTTATTTGGTGTGTTATATTTGGTTTACTGCAATTATGCTTCAAAATACGCAAGGGATAACATTAATCACGACGCGCATTTGTTCGGCGCATTAAGCGGATTGTTGATTACTATTGCCCTGGACCCGCATGTTGTACACGGTTTTTTAGAGCAGGTTACCGGGGGAGTCCAATCGTTGCTGCATTAACAAAGCTGCCATCGGCATCGAACAAAAAGCTCATTGGCTTTTCAGGATTTTTTATGATCTCAAAAAGCAAAAAGCCCCAGTTTTTCCAGAAACTTTCCAGCACCTGTCCGTAAATTTTGTTTATCCAATCGTCAAATAAAGGTTTACCGCTCATGCCCCGAAGGGGCATTGCCTCAATATAAATATCATCGCCAATAGGCAAAGTATGATATTCGGGGAGGCGGTTAAATAAGTAAGCGGAGTAAAATACCCGCCCGCAAAACTCTTCGAACTGGATAGGGTGCAAAACTTCATTTTCTATTTTCTGTAGTATCTCTTTATGGTACACCTTATTGGCGCCATTATCCTGCAAACAAATTATCAGCCCAAAATCATTTATCCGCAATGAAAATGTTAGGGTATTGATCTCATCGCGGTAGCCAAACTCCTCTATATTGTTATCCACCTTAAATAGAAAAATACTATACGGTTTAAAACTTTCAAAAATTAGGGGCAGGTTAAGGCTTTGCAGCATTAAATGCAGGTTGCTGAACTTATGAATGATGGATTGAGAAATATTAAACTCTTCGCCTTTGGAATGTTGCAGCTTTATGCCGCTTTGTACCTCGTTAAAAATAATACCGTACAGGAGTTTGCCGGCCCATTGAAACAATTTCAACTCATCAATGTTTTTAACGGCATCATAGCCGGCATCAAATGCTGCGGCAATTTCGGCCTCCAAAGGTTGTAAAAATGCCTTGTTAATGTGCGCGGCACATGGAACCATTAAATCTTTGTATGTTGCCATACTTTCATCCAGAAGCTTGAATGGCTGATCTTGCAGTCTATACCTCTCCATTAACCATTGCGGGAAAACCTGTATCCTTTCTTGGTCTGAACCTAAAGATTGCCCTGTTAAAAAACAGTTGCGGTTACTGAAATTGAAGGCATCAAACGGTAAATAAATTTGTTGGGGCATGGCCGCAAAGATACCTATCAAAATTTTTAAACTTAAAAAAACTTAACAGTATATAATTTGTTATTAAAAAAAAACCAAATTGTATACTGATATGAAAAAGTTAAGTTATTTATTCATGATTGCCCTTGCTGTATATACATTCCAGGGTTGTCATAGCGCTCCAAAAGATGGCAAGCAAAACGCCGACAGTTTAAATAAAAGTAAAGATACCAGCAGCGATGCAGCGGTTACCGGCAGTATTGGGGTAAACAATGATGATGCAAAATTTGCAACCAATGCCGCAAGCGGCGGTATGGCAGAGGTTGCACTGGGTAACCTGGCCCAGCAAAAGAGCGCGAATCAAAAAATCAGGGATTTTGGCGCTATGATGGTTAACGACCATAGCGCGGCAAATGCTGAATTAAGGGACATGGCTAAAACCAAAAACATTTCATTGCCGGGGGATGTTTCGGCTGATGCGCAAAAGAAAATAGATGAGCTCGCCAAAAAATCAGTTAAGGATTTTGATGAGGCTTATGTTGATGCAATGATTGATGGCCATAAAAAAGCCCTGAAATTATTCCAGGATGAAGCAAAAAACGGTACCGATGCGGATTTGAAAGCATTTGCATCCAAAACAGTTGCCGTTGTACAAGCACATTTGCAGGCTATTAATGAGATCAAGGCGGGTATGAAGTAAATTAATATGCATGATGTAAAATGGGGAACGGTATATAGCCGGCTCCTTGAAAACATGGTCAAGCTCGCCGCTATAAAATTATTATTGGATAAAATTTAAACGGGCTATTAGTTTAAATAAAATGTTAAATTCACATTTTTAACTATTCCTATGTTTATAAATAGGGGTGTCTGTTTTTTTAAAGCCCGCTTTTTCATCGTTAATTCTGGTATTACGGGTTATGTTTACAAGTTCGGTCTATTGTAACAATTTTATATCTGTTGCTTTTTATTGTTAAAACGCAATAATCTATTGTATTATTGAGTTACATTTTAGAAACCAATAACAATATTTATGAAAGCGTTAAAAGTATTAGCAATTGTGCTGTCAGCCATGTTTAGTTATAGCGCGGTAAGCGCGCAATCGGTACATCATAAAATGCACCGGATGAAACATCATATTGTGAAACATCGTATGAAACAACAGAAAATGTAACAGAAAAGAGGCTGTATCATAAATCATGATACGGCCTTTTTTTTATGATAGGTTTTGGTAGTATTTTTCGG
>DATCES010000486.1:0-3909 GCA_036509935.1 Mucilaginibacter sp. | reverse complement strand
TACCGGCTTCCCGAACTTACAGCGGAGCAAAATAAAAATGCTGAATATTGAAAATGATTTTGTAGAAATACATATTGTTGACCCTGACACATCGCAGCAAACAAAAAAAAGCGTATTTGCTGATATTATGACGCGGCATTTTTATCGGGCTGATGACGTGCTGGTTGTTGGTGATGACCCAGAATCTGAAATAAATGCCGCTATGGAATTAGGTATTGATACATTTTTATTTGATCCTGAAAACAAGCACCCCGGGGCAACCGCTACATTTAAGGCAGTTAATTTGAAGGATGTTGTGAACCATATATCGTAGAAGGCGCAAAATGTTGCGTTGCTGCACCACCGTTAAATTAACATTTCCTATTTTTACAGAAATTTTTTGAATGGAAGCCGGAGAAAATCTACGCATATTACTGCAAAATCCCCATTTACCTGCTGATTTAAAACATATTGCCGAAAAAGTCCTCGGCAACGGGCGCATTACTTTTGATGAAGGTGTGTTGCTGTTTGAAAAAGGCGAACTTGGTTATCTGGGTGTTTTAGCCAATTACATCCGCGAAAAGCGGCATGGCAATAAAACTTATTTTAACCGCAATTTCCATATCGAACCTACCAATCTTTGTGTTTACGACTGTAAATTTTGTTCGTATTCCAGGCTGATCAAACAACGGTCGGAAGGGTGGGAATATACCATGGACGAAATGCTGGATATGGTAAAAAAATACGATGGCGAGCCGGTTACCGAGGTGCATATTGTAGGCGGTGTTTTACCGCAGTATGATGTGGCTTTTTACAGCGGGTTGTTCAGCCAGATAAGGGCACACCGCCCCGGATTGCACATTAAGGCATTAACACCGGTTGAATACCATTATATATTTAAAAAAGCAAGAATTGACTATGCTGCCGGCATGCGCCTTATGTTTGACGCCGGTTTAGGGTCAATACCCGGTGGGGGGGCTGAGATATTCCATCCCGAAATAAGGGAACAAATTGCCAAAGATAAATGTACCGCCGACCAGTGGCTGGCCATACACGAAGAATGGCATAAACTGGGCGCACGCTCAAACGCCACCATGTTATACGGCCATATAGAAAAATTCCGGCACCGTGTTGACCATTTAGACCGCCTCCGGACTTTACAGGATAAAACAGGCGGCTTTCAAGCCTTTATCCCGTTAAAATTTCGCAAAGAGAACAACCAGATGTCGCATGTGCCGGAATCAACAGTGGTTGAGGATCTTCGTAATTATGCCATAGCGCGTATTTATCTTGATAATTTCGATCATATCAAAGCTTACTGGGCCATGATCGGCCGTACAACGGCGCAGCTATCCTTAAATTTTGGTGTGGATGATATAGATGGGACATTGGACGATACCACAAAAATTTACTCCATGGCCGGGGCAGAAGAACAACACCCCGGTATGAGCACTAAACAGTTAGTGGAGTTAATAAAACATATAGGCAGGGAGCCAATTGAGCGCGACACCCTGTATAATGTAGTAACAGATTATACAAATTTTGAATTCCCTGACGAAGTAAAACCGCAATTTTACAAACTGCCGGTGATAAATTAGGTCATTAGTCATTGTGTCATTAGTCATTGGTGAGCGTAGCCAATGACCCAATGACCCAATGACCAATGACCAATGACTAATGACTAATGACTAAAACCATATACATCATCCGCCACGGGCAAACAGATCTGAATAAGCGCGGCATCATACAGGGCCGGGGTATGGATACTGATTTGAATGATGAGGGCCGCAGGCAGGCGGCCTTGTTTTTTGAAGCGTACAACACCGTTCCGTTTGATAAAATTTATATATCGGCCCTAAAGCGTACGCAGCAAAGTGTACAGCCGTTTATTGACCTGGGCATCCCTTTCGAAAAATTAACCGGCCTGGATGAATTGGGCTGGGGAATCCACGAAGGGAAGCCTGCCACACCCGGAAATAAAGCTGAATTTTTGCAGATCATGCGCGATTGGATGGACGGCAATTTAGACGAGAAATTTGACGGCGGCGAAAGCCCGAATGATGTAAAAGCAAGGCAACTGGAAGCGCTGAAGATTATAATGGGCCACCCGGAAGAAAAAACCGTGCTTATTTGTATGCATGGCCGTGCGCTGCGCCTGCTTTTATGCATCCTTACCAATAAACCCCTTACCGAAATGGATAACTTCCCCCACCAAAACCTGGTTTTGTATAAAGTGGCATTCGATGGCGCTAACTACCGGATCACCGACTTTAATAATGCGAATCATTTAAAACAATCCTGAAATATTTGTGAATACGATCAGAATATCAGCTGTTAGCTATACCAACACCAAACCTTTTATTTACGGCCTGCAGCAAACAGGCATAATGCAAAAAATTGAATTGAGCCTTGATACCCCGTCAGATTGCGCCCAAAAACTGATTGACAACGTGGTGGATATCGGCCTCATCCCTGTTACCGCCGCCCTAAGCCTTAAACATTGGGAAATTGTATCCGGTTATTGTATCGGCGCGGTTGGCGCGGTGAACTCGGTATTCATTTTCAGCAACTGTGATATAAAGGATGTAAAAACCTTGCAGCTCGACCCGCAGTCGCGCACATCAAATAATTTAGCACGTGTTTTGCTTAAAAACTACTGGAAAGCTGATGATGTGATTATTATAGAGGATGCTGAAGATTACTCAAATTCAACCGGCCCCGCTACAGCTTTTGTACAAATAGGCGACCGCACTTTTGGAAAAAAAGAAAAATACCTCTTTGTATATGACCTGGCCGGCGAATGGCAAAAATTTACCGGCCTGCCCTTTGTATTTGCCGCCTGGATAGCTAATAAGCCTATACCCGCAAAATTTATTGAAGAGTTTAACCAATCCTTAAAATACGGGCTTGACAATAGGATAGAATTGTTGAAGGAACTGCCCGAAAGACAAGATTTTGATTTTGAGGATTACCTGATGCACAAACTTGACTTTGAGCTTACAGAAGATAAAAGGAAAGCTTTATATTTGTTTTTGGAGTATGTAAAAGGGCTGTAGGGTAATTGTTTAATGACAATAAAGATAATGTAAATTTGATTGATCCTGCTTATGAGCGTACGCTTTTGTATATTGTTTGCATATTTAACCGTATACGGTTTATGTGCAGTCGGGCAGTCAACACAGATTGACACACTGATTGGCCGTATTAACCATATCAGGAACCTGCTGCCTGTTGAAAAACTTTACCTTCAGTTGGATAAACCGGCTTACTTACCGCTTGATACTATTTGGTTTAAAGCTTATCTGCTTGATGCCGATTACCTGCATCCCTCTCCCCGCAGCGGTCTGTTATATTTAGAACTTGACGATGTCAACAACAAATCAGTTAAACGATTGATGGTACCGGTAGCTTCAGGCCTCAGCTGGGGAAATATCATACTGGATGAAAGTGTACCCGAGGGAAGCTATACCCTCAGGGCCTATACCAATTGGATGCTGAACTTTGGGGAGGATTATATATTTAAAAAAAATCTTTACATCGCCGCTCCAACAGTTCAAACGCGCCTGGTGGCTGTCGCCTTCAAAAAAACGACACCGGCAAATGTTGAAAAAGATCATATAAGCGCGGAAATCCTGATCACCGGGTTAAATAAACAGCCCCTGCGTTTAAGGGATATGCAATTGGAGGTGATGGAGGGCAGGCGCGAATTACTTAAATCAAACGCTACCACAGGCGTTGACGGTAAAATGGAAATCAATTTCGACCTGCCGAAAAACATAGGCGTAAAAGATATCTCAATTGTTGCGAAGGATGTAACGAAAGAACCTGATAACAACGCCCCCGCCCTTACTATCCCTTTAATCGGGAACCTTAGCGGGAGTATCGACTTGCAATTTATGCCCGAAGGGGGTAGATTAATCGCCGGCATAC
>DATCES010000485.1:0-9134 GCA_036509935.1 Mucilaginibacter sp. | reverse complement strand
GTAGAAATTGCGGAAGCGCTTATTTGATTTCGGGACTCCAGAAATTCGAAATAAAAGTAGCCGGAAATCGCTTCCCGGCTACCAAAAAAATTTAATCCTTAATAAAATCTAAACTAAAAAAGCTGAAAACTAATTATTTATACGGTATTGGTAATATAAAAGTTATGTGTTACATTCGTTAATTAAAAAATTCCCCAAGCCTCGCGCCGGGGAATTTTTTGATTTGATAAATTATTGATGAGCAGGGCGCTCAATGAATGCTTTTATACGAATGTTGTTTTTTTTAAGTTGCGGTTTTTTTAAATTTTTTTAAAGATTTCGTCCTTATAATTAAATAAGCCCAAAATCGTATATCGCAAGTTAAATGTTAAGAAAGTCATCCTGTTTGGCCAGGTAGCCTTCAGGGTCCCACATGGCGGTCCGCCTGCTCCAACAATTCAGCCGAAGCAATTCGGCTGAATTGTTTGTACCCCTTTTTCAGTTTGAGCGTTGGAAACAACGGCTTCGAGTAAAATGGCAATTATTAAAATCAAAAATTTATTCATGTGTTTTTATTGGTTTGGTAAGGTGGATTAACGGAGAATTATTGCAGATAGTTTATTATCCCTGTTTTTGGTAACACGACCCGCAAGTTAGTGTTTAATTTTAGAGCGGTTTTATGTAATGAACAGCTATCTGTAAAAATTTATGCATTATCTTCTGGCGCTCAATCCCCCTCATAAATCACACCTGATGTGGTTGTTTCCTTTAAGTCAATTCTTTTTAAAGCGGGTAGCTAGGGTTTAATTCGTTTCCATAGCCATATTGAAAGCATTTCGGTGGTAGGGTTTTCCAAACCCGGAATATTATTTAAAAGTTTGTGGTCAATAATATCAATTACGGGGTTAACTACTGATTTCATATCAGTAAAATCCAAAACCCATCCCTCATTTTCTAATACCTCCCCTTCGGCATAAATGGTAAGGTGATAAGTATGCCCGTGCAGTTCTTTGCACTTGTGGCCTGCCGGGACATTTGGCAGGAAATGCGCGGAATCGAATGAAAACTGTTTGTATATAATCATAATTAAAAGGCAAATAAAAATAAATTGTTGTAATTAAAGTATGATATCGGTCACTTATATACCCCAAAAACCGCTAGCACACAAAAATAGATGCTTTGCTGCTGATATAAAAAGCTGGCAGGAGCAGTAAAATCTTATAAGTATTCAGTATGTTTAGCCTGCTGAATAGTTAATACATTTGAAAGTTGAAACTTATAACAAAATGGGGCTAATATCAACTATAAAATCAAACCCACGGTTAAAAAAAATTGTCCATACGATGATAGTTGGTAATGCCCGGCCGCGCCTGTGGGTAAGGTGGTTCATCACGCCATTTATACATCACCGCGGTAAAGGGTCGGTAATACGGTGGGGCGCACGGGTAGATATATTCCCTTTTAATACTTTTTCGCTCGGTGCAAATGCAACCATCGAAGATTTTTGTACGGTTAATAATGGGGTTGGGGATTTAATGATCGGCAATGATTCCCGGGTTGGCTTAGGCAGTGTATTAATAGGGCCGGTTACTATTGGCAAGCAGGTTATTTTAGCGCAAAATATCGTATTAAGCGGGTTAAACCATACTTACATGGATGTAAACGTGCCCATCCGCCTCCAGAAAGTAACAACAGCCCCAATAATTATTGAAGATGAGGTTTGGATTGGCGCCAATGCTGTTATAACAGCAGGGGTAACTATTGGTAAACACAGCGTTGTAGCCGGTGGTTCGGTGGTTACAAAAAGCATCCCACCTTACAGTGTGGCAGTTGGTAACCCTGCAAAGGTTATTAAGCATTACGATTTTGAAAAAGGTGAATGGGTAAAAGCTTAGGGGATAGAAATAAATTAAACGATATATCCCCATTCAAACATCAATACCCGTATGTATTAAAGCTAATCCATTATTAACTTCACGAGGTGATTTTTTGAGCCTTTTTATCTTCGGTAAAACGTATTTTGTGCGCTCTGTATTTTACGTTTTTGTAAGTATATTTGCATTTGTTACTTTCGTTTTTATTTTATGATTAAACTTTTTGTGGGTGGCTTTCCCATTAATATCACCGAAATGGAGCTTGTTATGTTGTTTAGTACACACGGTGATGTGGATACCATCAAGATCGTCCGTGACAAGAAAACCGGTAACTGTAAAGGCTATGCCTTTTTAGAGATGAAAGATAAGGACGGGGCAGAGCGTGCCATTGAAGCCCTGGATGGCGCTTTTATTGGCGAACGGATGTTAAACGTTAAAATGACAGAAGAAAAGCAAACTCCCGTTAAAAAGCCATTTTCGAAATTTAGCGGTAATTTTTCTTCCAAACCAACCTATCAAAAAGCGGAAAGGCCAGGCGGGGAAATAAAACATAAAAGGCCAAGAAAGCAGTTTTGAGGTTAGTATTTATTTTTTTGAACAAGAGGTCGAACGGCCTGTCGGATCCGAGCATGTTTTTAAAGAAAACGGTACCAGGTTGTTGTGCCGATGCAAACAGGGTTACCATTAATAATAGGATAAAATAGTATTTCATTGCTTGAAATTAGCGAACGGTTGATTAAGTTAGATTAGGTTGATTACGTTAGAAAACGCTTATTGCATTCTGAAATTCTTAACCAATCTACCATTCACATAATCAACTTAATCAACCAAAATACAAAACTTTGTTGTCATTTCTAAATTCTTATCCTACTTTTGCAATGCTTTAGGTTTTCTTGAAGATAACACTTTAAGAGATTAAAAGGGAATACGGTGTAATTCCGTAACTGTCCCGCAGCTGTAAGCTCCATAACCATTGTCCATTCAATTGGTCACTGTCCCGATTAAAAACCGGGGCGGGAAGACCGGGCAAAAAGGGGAGTAAGTCAGAAGACCTGCCAGAGCATTAAATATTATTCATAGCTTTCGGGGATTGAAGCTTGAGTGTGAATGCTCTTCATTAGGTGTATTTTCATTCCAAACTTTTTATTTCTGCACGCTGTGGGCTTAACTCAAGACCGTGCAAAAAAAAGCATATAATTTTAAAAACATCTTCCCCTTATTGGCGAAGTTGTTGTGCTTTTTATTTGTATTTCCCTTAACGGCCTCAGCCCAGTCAGATACTACCAAAAAGCTGAAAGAAGTAAATGTTAAAACCTCAACCATACCAAAAATACAAACCATAATACCATCACAGCAAATATCGGCCAATGATTTTGACCGGTACAGCGCATTTAATGTTGCCGACGCGATCAGGGATTTTGCAGGGGTTAACATAAAGGATTATGGCGGCATTGGCGGCCTTAAAACGGTCTCGGTGCGCAGCCTCGGCGCCGACCACCTGGCTGTTTTATACGATGGCGTACAACTGATCGATGCCCAGAACGGGCAAATTGATCTGGGAAGGTTTAACCTTGAAAATGTTCAGGAAATCACCTTATATAACGGTCAGCCGCCGGCGATATGCATGCCGGCACGTTCATTCGCCTCAGCAAGCGTACTTTCTATTGTAACTATTCATCCAAACCTAACCGAGGCTAAACCTTACCAGGTGTTGCTGGGAATAAAAGGCGGCTCCTTCGGGCTTATAAACCCATATATGCAGTGGCAGCAGCGGTTGAGTGACAGATGGTCGTTTATTATTAATAGCTATTGGGAAAAAGCTAACGGGCAGTATAAGTATAAAGTAAACGGCGATGGTTCGGATACATTATCGACCCGAAAAAATGCAGACGTAAATGTACAGCAAGTAGATGGGGCCTTGTATTGGACAAAGAACGACAGCAACAAATTTAACTTGTACATTAACTATTATAATTCCAATCGTGGTTTACCCAGTGCCGTAATCTTCTATAATCCAACATCAAACCAGCGGATGTGGAACAGCGATATTTTTTTGCAATCGGGTTATGAGCGTTTATGGCAAAGCAGTTTGCATTTATTGATAAATACCAAATTATCTCAGGATTATACCCGTTATATTAATCCGGATATTCTTAATAGCCAGGGGGGGACAGAAGATCATTATACCCAGCATGAATTTTATCAGTCCGCAGTATTATCCTATCACTTAACCACCAATTGGGAGGTATCATACGCAACTGATGTCTCGTTTTCAAGCCTTACTGCCATTAATGCCACCTCTTCCGGCTTTTTGGCCAATGCGTATTACCCAACGCGGTTGGCTTTCCTAAATGTGATTGCAAGCAATTTTACCGCAGGAAAATGGCGGTTCCAGGGCAATTTGTTGAATACACATATTGATGAGTGGGTTAAAACAGGCAGCGCCGTGCCTTCGCGGACAATCTTTTCGCCCACCTTGATGGCCACTTTTCAGCCGTTCAGCAGTCCTGACCTGCAATTTAGGGCATTTTATAAAGCTATTTTCCGCAATCCTACACTTGACGAGGAATACTATTTTGCAATAAATGGTTCCCGTGATATAAGGCCGGAGTTTGCCAAACAGTATGATGCGGGGCTTACCTATAGAAAAGCACTCAATTCTTTCCTGGATTACCTTACGCTAACCGTGGATGGCTATTATAATACCGTAACAGATAAGATTGTTGCGCTGCCAAATCAAAATCCTGCCATATCATCCATAATCAACCTTGGCAAGGTGGATATTAAAGGAGTTGACGTCGGAGTAAAAACACAAACCAAACTTAAGGATGGTTGGCGCGGCACTTTATCTGTAAATTATACTTACCAGGATGCGATTGATGTAACCAACCCAACTTCATCCTTTTACAACCAGCAAATACCATATACGCCAAAAAATACAATTGCCTTAAACGGCGGGGTTGATTATAAGCAGCTTGGCTTATATTATAACCAGGTGCTGTCATCATCCAGGTATTATTTAAGCGAAAACCTGCCCGAAAACCTGGTCGATGGCTATGCAGTGAGCGATGTATCGCTTATTTATAAATTCCATACAGGGAATAAACCTGCTGTATTATCGGCGCATGTAGACAATTTATTTAACCAAAGCTATGTCATCGTAAGGAGCTTCCCAATGCCGGGCCGTTCCTTCCTGTTATCATTTCAAATAATAATTTAATCAAAATAAAAAAAATGAAAAATTTAAAATCAAACATTCTATTGGCAACCACAGCCTTATCACTAACATTGGCAGCGTGCCACAAGGAGAAAAAGGTAACACCGGTTGTCGTACCTGTTACCGATGGTTTATATATATTGAACCAGGGTATATTTAATGACAATAACAGCACTTTATCATTTTATGATTATACAGCCAAACAGGTTACCCCTGATATATTTTCATCGGCAAATGGCCGGGGCCTGGGCGATACCGGGAATGATATTGAAATCTACGGATCAAAAATGTATATCGTGGTCAACGTTTCAAGTACTATTGAAGTAGTTGATGCCAAAACAGCAAAATCCATTAAACAAATAAAACTGTTTAACGGCACCGCCGGCCGCGAACCGCGTGATATTGTGTTTTATAAAAACAACGCCTACATAACGTCGTATGATGGCACTGTTGCAGTGATGGATACCGCTGCACTGTCTGTAAGCCAGTATATCAATGTAGGCCGCAACCCCGAACAACTGGCTGTAGCTAACGGTAAACTGTATGTAGCAAATTCGGGCGGGCTTGATTATCCTAATTACGATAAAACCGTTTCTGTTATTGATTTAGGTACCTTAACCGTTACTAAAACAATAACCGTTGTTGTTAACCCGCAGAATGTGGTTGCTGATAATTATGGCAATGTTTATGTATTATCGGCAGGCGATTATGCAACCGTCCCGTCAAGCCTGGCAATTATTGATGACAATACCGATGCGGTAAAATCGCAAACCAACTTTGATGGAAGCAACATGGCCATCCAGGGTGATAATATTTATTTCATAACATCAGCGGGTAAAATCGAAGTTTATAATGCAAAAACGCAAGGTGTCAGCAACCCTAATTTTATTGCCGATGGAACAGCTATTACTGCGCCTTACTGTGTTAACGCCGATGGTGCCACAGGGGAGGTTTTTGTGACCGATGCTAAAGACTATTCATCAAACGGGACTTTATTTGCTTTTGATAAAAACGGGAAAAAAGAATATTCGGTTACAGTGGGAATAAACCCCGGAAGGATAGCTTTATTAAAGAAATAAAAGAACCTTGCAATTTCATTTTATTTAAATGGATAAATACTTAATTTTACTCAATAATTTCAATTATGTCATTACAAAAAATTAATACCCGCACAATCGTGCTTATTTTAATGATCGTTGCGGCAGCGGCTATGCGGTTGGTGAGTTATAGGTTCCCATATCTGCTAAGTAATTTTACGCCGGTTGGCGCAATTGCGCTTTTTGGCGGTGCTTATTTTACTGATAAATGGAAGGCGTACATGGTAGTGCTGATAACCTTGTTTGCAAGCGATATACTGATCAACTATTTATATACCTCAAAATGGGTGTTATGGTATAGCGGTTCGTTCTGGGTTTATTTAACGTTCGCTATAATGGTATTTATCGGCAGCATGATTAAAAAAGCAAATGTTGCTAATGTAGCCATTGCTTCTTTAATATCGATTGGCGTACACTGGCTCATCATTGATATGCCCTGGCTTTATGGCCCGCTATATCCGCATAATTTAACCGGTTACGGACAGTCGCTTGTTGCTGCTTTGCCATTTGAACGGAATATGGTTTTGGGCGATATTGTATTTTGCGCAATACTCTTCGGCGGCTTTGAACTGGCCAAAAGCAAATACAGCATTTTACGGGGCAAAAAAGAGTTGGCATTGTAAATAGGGTGATTTTTAAAAAAGGCGGTTCGCATAAAGCGGCCCGCTTTTTTTATGGGATGATAATTTGGCGTTTTGATATTAATGAAAAAGATTGTTGTATTAACCGGGGCCGGCATCAGCGCTGAAAGCGGCTTAAAAACCTTCCGCGACAGCGATGGGCTGTGGGAGGGCTATAACATTGAAGAAGTAGCAACCCCCGAAGCCTGGAGGCGCAACCCGGCACTTGTGCAGGATTTTTATAATATGCGCCGCAAATCGGTTTTGGAAGCTAAACCCAACGCGGCACATTACGCTTTGGCAAAACTGGAAGAAAAATATGACGTAACTATCATCACCCAAAACATTGATGACCTGCACGAAAGGGGGGGCTCCACCAAAGTCGTGCATTTGCACGGCATTATTACACGCTCGCAATCAAGCAAAAACCGGAATCTTACTTACCCGATTGACGGATGGGAGCTAAAAATGGATGAAGTTTGTGAATTTGGTTCTCCGTTACGCGCCCATGTGGTTTGGTTTGGTGAGGATGTGCCAATGATTGAAACTGCGGCCCGTATTTGCCAGGAAGCAGAACTGTTTATTTTAGTAGGATCGTCCCTGGCCGTTTACCCCGCCGCAGGGTTGGTAAATTATGTGCCCCGTAACGTTACTAAATATATTGTTGACCCGAAAATACCCTACATAAGCAATAATGATAATTTTATTAAGATAGAGGAAAAGGCGACAGTAGGCGTGCCTTTATTAGTTAGTGAATTAATGAATTAGTGAATTGGTGAATTTTGTCTGAACCAGGATTCATCGGATTTTACAGATTATTTGGATAGTAAGGTAAAATCCGAGAAATCCCTAAAATCTGAGAAATCCCGGTTCAGACAAAAAAAATCGGTGAAATCATTTAATATTCGGTGAAATCAATGTTCAAATCAGTGAAATCAAAAAAATGTATATTCAACTGGAGCGGCGGCAAGGATAGTGCGCTGGCCTTATACCATTGCCTTAAAAATCCTGAAGTGGATATAAAATATCTGGTAACAACTGTTAATAATGCGGTTGACAGGATTTCCATGCACGGCGTACGCACCGAATTATTGATTAAACAGGCAGAAAGTATCGGCATACCCTTATACCAAATCCGCCTGCCCGAAATGCCGGGGATGGAAGCGTATGATAACATTATGCGAAAACATTTGGAACATTTCAGTACAGAAGGGATTACCCATTCCATTTTCGGGGATATATTTTTGGAGGACTTGAAAAAGTACCGTGACGGGCGCCTGGCGGAAATTGGCATGAAGGGCATCTATCCATTATGGAAACGCGACAGCCATGAACTGATCAACGAGTTTTTTGATTTAGGTTTTGGCACGGTGATCGCCTGCACGCAGGAACGATTGGAGCGGATAGTAGGGAAGGAGATAAGCCCCGAACTGATCTTGTCATTACCGGATGATGTTGATGTTTGCGGCGAGAACGGTGAGTTTCACACCTTCGCATTTAAAGGCCCTATTTTTTCAAAAGAGATAAAATACAAAACAGGGGAGAAGGTTTTTAAGGAATATAAAGCCCCGCAAAATGCCGATGATTCCTGTGTTACTGATACCACAAAAAAACTGTCCGGCTTTTGGTATTGTGACCTAATCCCATTATAAATTTCATTTATTTGGCAGCTTTAAGGCACAAAATATAATTTTGTGGCGATATATAAATAATTATTAACCAGCTATTTAATTTAATAAACTAAAACTATTTATTTAGATAATTAAGAAAACAAATAGTGCTCTGTTTTCGAAACTGCCAAATAAAATATTGTTCAAGCGGCTGCTGAAAAATAAGCGGTTAATTTTCAATGATTTATATAGTTCAACCAATCAATAATTGTAGCGATGATAGGTTTCTTTAAAATCTCTGCGCATTTCTATGAAACGGTACAAAACAGTTTTTAAAAATTCTTCATCCAGCAATTCAAATATGCTGTTTACACCATCGACCAAATCCGCTTCGGCAATTTTATAGGTTTGCTCAAGGTTGCCCTGCTCTATCTTCACAATAAATTTATTGTTCATGTTCAGGATTGATATTTTAAAATCGGGGTGAGGCAGTTCGGCGATGATTCTCATGATCTAAAATTTATAAAACCATGTCATTGCGAGGAGTCTGCCTGCCGTTAGGCAGGCCGCGACGTGGCAATCTCGTCGATACCAGGTTAGCGTATAAAGTGTGGCGACGAGATGCTTCGTACCTCACAATGACATGGCGGGTTAGTTTGTTGATTGACTTTAAAAAGCTAAATAAAAGATTAAATATGAGATTTGCCTTATTTAATTCTAATACCGCTTCATTATCT
>DATCES010000484.1:0-4306 GCA_036509935.1 Mucilaginibacter sp. | reverse complement strand
TGCTAAATGGGACTCGACTCTTTCCCCCAAACAAAATACCTTCATGGCTGAGATAAAGCGAATACCCGGCGTTTTGGGAGCGGCGTTTTCATGGAGCCTGCCAGGTGATGAACTGGACAGTTTTTCCGATATGCAGGCAATCGATCAGCTAGGCCTATCCCAGTTTTCAATAAGCATTAGTGGTATCGGTCCCGATTTTATCAGCCTGTACCAAATGAAGATGCTTGCCGGGCGGACATTTGTCAGTACCGATTATTACCCTAAGGAGGGTAGCCCGATTAATCTGATCCTGAATTCTACCGCTATTAAAATGCTTGGGTTTAAATCACCGGCGAGCGCGATTGGGCGGCAACTGTCACGGCCAGTCGGGAACTATAATGTGGTAGGGGTAGTAGCTGATTTTCACCAAAAATCCCTGCATTATCCTATTGAACCTACTATGTTTTATCCGGGGCCGGGGAATCTGCATAGCCCATTTTCTGTTAAAGTTGACCCTCACCATCTAAACGCTACAATTGATGCAATCAAGCAAAAGTATGATGCCATATTCCCAGGCAATATATTTGACTACAATTTCCTAGATGAAAAATTTAACCGTCAATACAGCAGTGATCAGCTATTTGGCAGAGTGTTCTCCATCTTTTCGGCTCTGGCTATTTTCATTGCCTGCCTCGGACTGTTGGGGCTTTCTTTATTCACCACCTTACAGCGATCGAAAGAGATAGGCATACGCAAAGTGCTCGGCGCTTCTGTAGGTAATATAGTGCTCACGCTTTCTAAAGATTTCATACGGCTTGTGTTACTGGCCGTCCTTATAGCTTCGCCCATAGCCTGGATTATCATGCACAACTGGCTGCAAAATTTTGTTATCCGCATTAGCATAAGCTGGTGGATATTTGCCGGGTCGGGTTTACTGGCAGCAATTATTGCGTTTATAACAATAAGTTTTCAATCGGTGAAAGCGGCTACTGCAAACCCGGTGAAGAGTTTACGTTCTGAGTGAAGCCCATCCTGAACTATGAAGATTGTATGTATGAAATCGTTTTGGTATAAAAAGCAAAAAGCAAAATATAATTTTAATAAAGTTAATTATACGGGATATTACAAAACGAAAGTTGCTTTTATCCCGCTAAATTCCGTTTATCCAAAAAATGCGGAATGTGGGTGCTAACGCCAACATTGGCGGAAACACGGTAGTCCCCGTCGAAATAGTCTTCTTTACCAACCGTTTCGCAAAGCTGGTGGTAATAGTTTATTCCTAATGCTTCGGCCATATACCAAAATAAAAAGCCAGGATGATAAGCTCAAAAAGAATTTAGTCTTCTATCGACATTCGCAAAAAGCATATTCTATTAAAAAATTAAATCGTAACGATAAGGCCAGTCTTAAAGCCAGGGGAATCAACGCCAGATGGAACGAAAAATATCTTATTACAATCTTATCTAATGGTTTTTCGCCCGTTCAAGTTTAATAACTTTTTGCTGGGCTTCCATCGCCTTTGATTTGTCGCCTGCCAGCCGATACCACGCTGCCATTTTGCGATATTGCCCTGGAATATCAACAAGTTCCGAATAGGGAGCATGATCAATTTCCGCCTGGTAACATTCAGCGCCTAACCGGTAAATTTCTGCAGGAATTTTTAATTTGCGTGAATCGCCCTCGATATCACCAATAATGAAATCATAAGCAGGCTCTTCATAGGTAGGTGTTACCATTACCCCTTTGCCAAACTCATAGGCCTTGTGCGTGTTGGTTCTAAGTAACGCAGAAAAGGTAAACGAAGCAATAACAGGAGCGTATTTCAGCCTCGGTTCCTTTTTAACCATTTCATTAATTACTAAAAGGGCGGAATCAGGTTTACCCAGATCGTCCAGTTTATTATAATCCCCTGCATAACGGTGTACTTTGGAAAATACTTCCAAATCCAATTCTTTTAAATATGTATTAAAACTTCGCTTGGACAATGCTTCTTTTATATCCCAGGTATTGTTCACTATTTTGCGTAAAACTGTATCAAGGTCTTTAGGGTGTCCGATCCAGGCCACTCTTCCCTGCGCGTTCACCACAAAAGTCCTGGGGATGCCGTAATCCTTCTCGCCCCAAGCGTCAAGCCAGTCATGTACTGTAAAATTGGTATCCTCTGCCGCTACATGAAAATCCATCCTGTCGCCAATCCCGCCAACAAAAGCTTTTACCCGCTCTGTGGAGGTAGTTTTCTTTTCATAAACATCGATAGCTAAAACGGTAACCGTATCCTTGTATTCGCGGGCCAAGTCCGAAAGATGAGGCATTGCCGCAATACAAGGTTTACACCAGGTTGCCCAAAACTCTACCACATATACGTTGCCTTTTTCAAAACTTTGAACCGGCGTACCTTTAATCCATTCCCGCACCCGCAAGAGCGGAGGGGGATCACCGTAATTGAACAAAGTGGGCTGGTCTTGCTGTGCGCGGGTGGTAACTGCTATAATACAGAACACAAGTAATAACTGGAATTTTGGCTTCATAACTATTGAATGTTATTTAATGCTTTGTTATACTTTTTAAACTTGTTCTGCTTAGATTTATCAGCCTGCCCAATGAAAAACAAAAACCTATCGATGTGGTAATCATGCTCCGGCTTTTATTTCTTTCGTCGGTGGACGCAGGACCCATCCGAACAGGCCTTTGGGCCAAAACCTGCGTGGCTGAGCAGACTATTAGTAGTAAAAGTGTATATGCCGCATATTTCAAATTGTTTTTCGTCATTGCATTGTTTTTATATAAATAAGGAATTATAGTTTTATAACAAATACTATCAAAATACTCGTGACTGTCCACTGCTAATGTTAGCGTTTAAAGATAGGATATAAAAAGACATGTGGTCACTTTATTTCGGTACTGGGCCTGCCCTTGCAGGTGTTACCACGCGCAAGTATCGCGATGGTACAAAACGAAAGTTGCTTTTATCCCGCTAAATTCCGTTTATCCAAAAGTGCGGAATGTGGGTGCTAACGCCAACATTGGCGGAATTGACGGATAGTCTGATTTTAATGGATTAATTGTTTTGCCTATCTTTTTGCAATAATGAAGATATCATCAATTCGAGTGTCCGCTGATTGGCATTATCGATAAGAAACCTACTGAAAATAATCTTTCCGTCCTTGTCTATCAGAAAATTTCCGGGCTCAGCCCGTATGCCATAGTTTTTCCGGGCAAACTCGGGGTTGCCGCGTAAAGGGATAAACGAATATTTGTTATTTTCCACAAAGGGGATCACATAAGGGTCTTGCTCAGGCAATACATTGATTCCGACATACACCACATCATCACCTTTAAATTCATTAATCACAGCCTGGAAGTGCGGAAATTCGTTCTCGCAAGGGCCGCAGCCTGGAAACCAGAACGTAAGCAATACTACTTTTCCCTTCAGGTCCTTCAAATTTAACTTACCGTTTCCAGTATAAAGGTCCAGCTCAAACGGATAAGCTGGAATGGCGGTGCTATTCCTGATCGTCTGAATATCTTTCGCAACCTGCACTTTATCCTTACCTATTTTTCTTCCATACAATTCAAGTGCAGTATCAAGTTGGTCGGTAGGTAGTTTTGCAAATTTTACGGACAGGCTGTCGTAGGCCGCTTTAACATCACCGGCTTTTTCCTGCAAGACAGCTTTCTTCAATGCGATGAAGTCTTTAATTTGATTATACGCGGGAAGTTTTACCTGGTTCAGTATAATAATGGCATCTTTATAGTTTTGCTCCCGCTCCAATTTATTGATCTGTAACAACGATCCGGCAACCTGTTTCCTCATCTGCCAATCTTTATCATCACCCATGTCGTTGATCAATACCAGGGCCTTTTCAGGGTCTGTTTGCAGGTATATGTCGCCTAATTCAATCATACCTCCTGCTGACCACCTAAATTTTTGCGGGGGATATAATTTACGGAGCGCTTCGAAATAGTTGACCTTGTCATTACGATTTTTGGCGCGTTCGGCTAACCAAAATAATGCCTGGGCGCCACGTTCACTTGTCGGGAAGCGCTTTACAAAATCAAAAACTTTCTGCTGGTAATCATTCGGATCGCTATCCTTAAAAGACCAAAGATAATCAAACGCGTAACCGGCATCTGAAGGGTCCGCCTGCGTTGCCTTTCTCATATATTCAGTCGACAAACCGGTTTGCCCCCATCTATAGGCATCTATCGAAAGCATCGACCATACTTTAGCGTTTTTGGGTTCCATTGCGGCGGCTTTTAGCAAAAACTCTTTTGCCTGCGGCATTTCAGCATCATAGTAAGCGGTACCAATTGCCAGTGGAAAATT
>DATCES010000483.1:0-3290 GCA_036509935.1 Mucilaginibacter sp. | reverse complement strand
ACTCAACCCGCATAATGGATCTTTTTTCGCCCATAGGCAAGGGACAGCGCGGCTTAATTGTGGCCCAGCCTAAAACCGGTAAAACCATGTTGTTAAAGGATGTGGCAAACGCCATCGCCAAAAACCACCCGGAAGTTTACCTGATTATATTGCTGATTGACGAACGCCCCGAAGAAGTAACCGATATGGCCCGCAGTGTGCGCGCCGAAGTGGTATCGTCCACATTTGACGAACCTGCAGAGCGCCACGTAAAAATTGCCAACATCGTTTTAGAAAAAGCAAAACGCATGGTTGAATGTGGCCACGATGTAGTTATCCTGTTAGATTCCATCACACGCCTTGCCAGGGCTTACAATACAGTTGCCCCAGCATCGGGTAAAATATTATCCGGGGGCGTTGACGCTAACGCCCTGCATAAGCCCAAACGTTTTTTTGGCGCGGCGCGAAATATTGAAGACGGCGGCTCATTAACTATAATCGCCACAGCGCTGACAGAAACAGGCTCCAAAATGGATGAGGTTATATTTGAAGAGTTTAAAGGCACCGGTAACATGGAGCTTCAACTGGACCGTAAATTATCCAATAAACGTATATTCCCTGCAATTGATATTACCGCATCAAGCACACGCCGCGATGACCTGTTGCTTGACCGCGATACTTTACAGCGTATATGGATACTGAGGAATCACCTTGCAGATATGAATTCGCAGGAAGCAATGGAATTTTTACAATCCCAGATACGGGGCACTAAAACAAACGAGGAGTTCCTGATCTCGATGAATTCGTAATTGATTTCGGATTTCGGTAACATAGTACCCCTATGGGGATGTTCGATTTCGGATTTAGACAACATGTTTAAAATACATCCGAAATTGTAAATCCGAAATCCGAAATAAAAAATACCTTCATACCGAATTGAAGATGAAAATCAAAAAACATTTACCAAATGCAATAACCTGCGCCAATCTTTTTAGCGGGTGCGTAGGTATTGTTTTAGCTTTTAAGGGCGAACTTATTGCTGCGGCTTATGCCATATTTTTGTCGGCCATTTTTGATTTTTTCGATGGCCTTGCCTCCAGGGTGCTTAAATCATTTTCGGGTATAGGAAAAGAGCTTGATTCGCTGGCCGATATGGTAAGTTTCGGGGTATTGCCCGCAGTAATCATGTACCAGCTGTTTTTACAGTCCCATCAAATTGATAAAGTAAGCAGCTGGTTAAACTTTATAGCATTTTTAATTCCGGTATTTTCTGCTTTAAGGCTTGCTAAATTTAATGTTGACACCAGGCAGGCCGAAAATTTTATTGGCTTGCCCACCCCCGCCAACGCCATACTTATTGCATCGTTCCCGCTTATTTTAGCGCATCATAACAAGTATTACACGCCGTATTTATTAAACCCATATATACTGTCGTGCTTTGTAATTATTATGTGCATTTTACTGGTGATAGAAGTACCAATGATGTCGTTAAAATTTAAAAATAAAGATTTTAATGAAAATATTTACCGCTATTTATTGCTGTTGTTTTCAGCAATCCTGATACTATTTTTTAAATTTGCCGCAGTTCCGGTAGTCATATTTATCTATATCATCTTATCAATAATCCAATTCAAATCTGCAAATGACAAAATTTAAGGCTGAAATAAACGTAATGCCAAAAAAAGAAATACTTGACCCGCAGGGAAAAGCGGTAACAGGAAGCATGAAAAACTTAGGTTTAGCCGAAATACAAAATGTACGTATCGGTAAACATATTACCCTGGAAATTGAAGCCGATAATGCGGAAACCGCACACACTAAAGTTGACCAGGCCTGCAAAAACCTATTAGCAAACCTTATTATGGAAAGCTATAGTTTTAGTGTAAAGGAGTCCGAAAGTCCGGAAAGTCGGTAAAGTCCGAAAGAAGGAAGAAGTCGGATGTAATCAGAACTCAGAAAGCAAAATGAAATAGAATAAACAGAAATAACATAAATTAAAGCAAAATCAGTCTTCCGGACTTTACTGACTTTTCGGACTTTCGGACTAAATTAACCTCCATTCTCCAAATCAGCCTTTATTTTTACGAGCGTAATTATATTGGCAGAAATTACTTCTTTTATCTCATTAAATTTCGAAAGTATCAATTCCGGGTTGGGCGTGCCCGATTTGGCCATTATTTCAACTTCCTGTACGGCCGCCTGGCTTATGGGCATGCCAAAAAAACCAAGATTTGGTTTTAATTTATGGGCAGCCTGGTAGGCTACCGTCCAGTCGTTTTCAGCGATGGCTTTATCAATCATCTGTAACATTTCCGGCGTATGGTGCAGGAACATATCAATTGATTCAATGATAAACTCGTTACTGCCATCGGCAATATCGTATAAAAACGAAAGATCGAGATCCTGATTCGGCAAAATATGTGACATATTGGGATTTGTAAACTCCAAATTTATACTTTTTTTACAATCAAGCTATCTTTAAGTTGATTTTTAAGTTGTAATATATTTTTTTTTAATACCGGATGTATCCAATCAGGCGCTATTTCGGCAAGCGGCGCTAATGTGAACCGGCGGTTATGCAATTCCGGATGAGGGATATGAAGGCCAGGTTCATTAATAATAGCCTGCCCGTAAAATAAAATATCAATGTCAATGGTCCGCGACCCCCATTTTTCCCCGCGCGTTCTGCCTAAAATATTTTCGATGTTTAATATTTTTTGAAGGATTGTTTGCGCTGATAGGTTGGTTTGCAGCATTATCACCTGGTTTAGATAATCAGGGGCGCCTGTTTTTCCCCATGATTCTGTTTCATATACTGATGAGGCTTGTAACACCGGGGCAATATCGTTTGCAATATGTTTAATAGCCTGGTCCAAAAACAAATGCCGGTCGCCCAGGTTGCCGCCCAATAGTAAAAAAACATTAATCATGTTGTAACAAATATTATAAACGAAGCTCTCAATATATTACGTATTGAATTGCTAAGTTTGCATAGTTAAAAGATTTATAACATTTAATGAAAGAATTCTTCAAATTTGTCTTCGCCAGCATGGTGGGGTTCCTGCTAACAAGTATCGTCATATTTATTTTAATTTTTCTGGTTATCGCCGGCCTTGTTGCGATAAGCAGTGATAAAACTGTTGAAGTTGAACCAAATTCAGTTTTGCAAATATCCCTGAATTACCCGATAACGGAACGTACACCGAATAACCCTTTATCGGCGCTAAGTTTTTTAGGTATCGACGGCGATAAATCAACCGGCCTTAACGATATCCTCGCAAATATAAAAAAGGCGGAAACCGATCCGGATA
>DATCES010000482.1:0-4261 GCA_036509935.1 Mucilaginibacter sp. | reverse complement strand
GGGTACCCGCAACTATTTTTTGTTTTGATTCCCCGTGCCCGGTTCCTGGCTCCATAATTCTCAAAGGACCGGCGCTACCAGCTGTTGTATCTTTTCCAATAACTCTTCAGGCTTAAACGGTTTTGATACATAATCGTTCATCCCCGAATTAAATATCTGTTCTTTAATATCGAATAAAGCGGCAGCGCTTAAGGCAATAATGGGCACGCCAGCCTTTTTAGGGTCGGGTAGTTTCCTTATTAACATTGCAGCATCAAACCCGTTTAATACAGGCATTTGCAGGTCCATTAAAATTATATCGAAATTGCCATATTGCAAAATTTCAACGGCGCGTTCGCCATTTTCGGCTATCACAGGGGTAATGTTCCATTTTGAAAGCAGCTTTTTTTCATTAAATTCTCCGATGGTTTCGGTAGATACAGGGAACTCCATATTAAATGAAAACTCCGAACCTTCGTCAATCTTGCTGGTTACAGTCATATACAGTCCCTGTAATTCCAATAAGCGTTTAACAATAGCCAGGCCCAGGCCAGTGCCGCCATATTGCCGGGTGGCACTTATCGACTCCTGCGTAAAAGGTTCAAAAATACTCTCCAGGTTACTTTTATCAATGCCAATACCTGTATCTTTTACCGTAAATGTTACCGTGATAGTATTGCCACGGTCCTGCCGGCAATTAGCTTTCACCCATATACTGCCCTTTTCAGTAAATTTTATCGCGTTGCTCACAAGGTTAAAAAGTATTTGCGTAATCCTTACAGGGTCGCCGAATAATATTTTATTACTTAGATTGGGGTCAATTTTGAGGCTAAAATTCAAGCCCTTTTCTTCTGCCTTCAACATTTGCCCGCCGCAAAAATTTTGCATTAGGTCAACCAGGTTAAACTGAATATGTTCAAATACCACCTTGCCTGCTTCAATTTTATTAAAATCAAGTACATCATTTACAATAGCAAGCAGGTTATTCGTCGAAAATTTTAATATTTCCAGATTATCTTGCTGGTCGGGCCGGGGGTTCCCCATCAGCATCAGGTTACTCATGCCAATAATCGCGTTAAGGGGCGTCCTGATTTCGTGCGACATTGTGGAAAGAAATTCAGTTTTTACCTGGGATGATTTTTCGGCCTTTTCAATAGCCACTTCCAACTTTTTATTGAGTTCAATTTGTCCTTCGCTTGTTTCTTTCAGTTGTTTTATATTATTAAAAAACGCGTTATATAAGTGGCTATGGATAAAAATAATGATCATGAAATTGGCAAAAAGACTGATAATAATGGTTGATTGATCAACTGTTTCAGGCCTTAGCGGGATAAAATAATTACCATCATACCCCAGCACCAAAAACACAAGAACAGGGATAAGGTTTAATAACGAATAAAATAACCCCCACGCCTGGCCGAGCATATAAAAGCTGAACAATATTACTAACAGTATTACCTGTACCGTAATAATATCAACCTTTTGCATAACAATATAAACATTGTTTAAATTGACAAGTGTTGACAGGATAAGCAGGGAATGTGATATTTGCCGCCAGTTTGGCCTATAGGTAAGATATTTAAATAAGCATATCAATAAAACCATTACAATACCTGCGGTAATGGTAAGTATAAACTGGTGCTGGAAATAAACGTTGATCAGTAACCCGCCGGCAGCGACAAAAACTATCCAAAAACCGTAATATAGCAGCCGTATACGGGCCTGGTCAAGGATTGACTGGTTGGAGGAGAGAATTTTGCTGATTGAAAAGTTAAAAAAACTAATGTCCTTATTCATTAAATTACCAGGCTATACAGTTTAAATTGGTAATGAAAAATTAACAATAGCAAGTTAACACAAAATACATTGAGCAACCCTGCTATTATAATCCATAATTTATCTTTATCACATTTTACTATGCAATTAGCAAGCCAAAGCCGATAAATTCTCTTCTAATATTTTCAGTTTTGCTTCGGCATCTGCTTTCTTCTTTAACTCAATCTCAATTATTTCAGGTTTTGCATTGCTCATGAATCGTTGGTTCCCTAACTTAGAGTTAACAGATTGTAAAAATCCGGTTAAATACCCCTTTTCTTTTTGCAGCCGGGAACACTCGGCAAGTGGGTCTAAACTTTCATTCATCGGCACATAAAACTCATCCGTTGATACTATAAAGCTCACAGCCCCCACTATTTTATTATTAACTATATCAAGTGCGCTGATATTGCCCGACCTCGAGAAGATGGCTTCATACTTTTTATAATCAATAGTTGAATTTGCTTTTACAGAAAGTGCCAGTTTTTCCTTTGGCGGGATTTGTTTGCTGTTACGGATATTGCGTATTTGAGTGATAATTTGTTTCACTATCTCAACCTCTGCCAGTAGCTGTGCATTTATTTGCCCATTAGTTGGCAATTGGGCAATAATGCAACAATCATATCCGGCACGCGGGCCAAACAAATCGTCATGCCATAATTCTTCCGAAATAAATGGCATAAAAGGGTGAAGCAGTTTTAAAATATCTTCAAAAAAACAAATCGTAAAATCGTAGGTTTCCCCGTCAATTGGCTGTTGATAAACCGGTTTTATCATTTCAAGGTACCAGGCGCAAAAGTCGTCCCAAACTAACTTATAAGTAGCCATTAGAGCCTCCGAGATACGGTATTGCGCAAAATTTTCCTCTATTTGGTTTAATGCCTCGTTAAACCTGCTCCTGAACCATTCAATAGCTACCTGGTTATTATTTGCATGGTTTTTATCAACTTCCCAACCTTTAACAAGTCTGAAGGCATTCCATACTTTATTTGCGAAGTTACGTCCTTGTTCGCAGTAACTTTCATCAAACATCAGGTCGTTGCCGGCCGGTGAGCATAACAACATGCCAACCCTTACGCCATCGGCCCCAAACTTTTCAATCAGGTCCAAAGGGTCAGGCGAATTGCCCAATGACTTTGACATTTTGCGGCCAAGTTTATCGCGCACTATCCCGGTGAGGTAAACATTTTTAAACGGGGCGCCGCCCCTGAACTCATGCCCTGCCATGATCATCCTCGCCACCCAAAAAAACAATATCTCAGGCGCGGTTACCAGGTCGTTCGTTGGGTAATAATAGTTGATGTCGTCATTATTGGGATCCTTAAAACCATCAAAAACGGATATCGGCCATAACCACGAGGAGAACCAGGTGTCGAGAACATCCTCATCCTGTTTTAAATCATCAATAGTGAGTGGTGAGTTGTGGGCTGTGAGTAGTTTTGCCTGATGAAATGCCTCTTCCCGGGTTTTTGCAATAACATATTGTCCATCGGGTAAATACCAGGCAGGTATCTGCTGCCCCCACCATAACTGCCGGCTTACGCACCAATCCTTTACGTTTTCCATCCAATGGCGGTAGGTATTCACAAATTTCTCGGGGATTAACTTTATGGTACCATCTAAAACATAATCAAGCGCAGGTTTTGCCATTTCATCCATTTTGCAAAACCATTGCATTGAAAGTTTTGGCTCGATGACAGCATCAGTACGTTCCGAAAAACCTATCTGGGATTTGTAATCCTCAACTTTTTCAAGGTACCCGTCAGCTTCAAGTAAAACAGCTATTTTTTTGCGGGCGGCAAACCTGTCCTCTCCAACCAGTATCCCGGCGTGTTCGTTTAGCGTTCCGTCATCGTTTAAAATATCAATTATCGGCAAGTTGTGTTTTTGTCCCAACTCGTAGTCATTAAGGTCATGCGCAGGGGTAACCTTTAAACAGCCGGTACCAAAATCCATCGTTACATATTCGTCCAAAATAACAGGTATCTCCCTGTTAATAAGCGGTATCAACACCCTTTTGCCATGCAGGTGAACATACCTTTCATCATTAGGATTGATACAGATGGCGGCATCGGCCATTATTGTTTCTGGCCGGGTAGTTGCAATGGTAAGGAAGTGAGTGGTGAGTGGTGAGTGATGAGTGGTTGAACCGGCACTTGACAACTCACTACTCACCTCCTCACTACTCACTACCCGGTAACGTATATAATAAAGCTTCTGGTTAACTTCTTTACGGATAACCTCTTCATCAGATACAGCGGTTTTCCCCTGCGGGTCCCAGTTTACCATGCGGATACCGCGATATATCCATCCCTTTTTATATAAATGAATAAATGTATCTATAACCGCTTCAGACAGTTCATCATCCATAGTAAAACGGGTACGGTCCCAATCGCACGATGCGCCGAGTTTTTTTAACTGCTCAAGGATGATCCCCCCGTATTTTTCTTTCCACTCCCAGGCATAA
>DATCES010000481.1:0-3511 GCA_036509935.1 Mucilaginibacter sp. | reverse complement strand
AGTATTATTTCTGCGATGGATACCGGCAGCAGTTTTGAAGGCATGGGTGCCAGCCGCGAGGCCCTGTTTTCGATGTTTGCCGAACCTGCTTTTTTTATCCTGATGGGATCATTTTCCCTGCTTACCGGGCACACTTCTTTCCAGCAAATATTCGCATCGTTGCATTTTGGTTCTTATATATCGTACATACTCGGGGCCCTGGCAACCTTTGTCCTGGTAATGATAACCATGGTTGAAAATAGCCGGATGCCCATTGATGACCCCACAACGCACCTGGAACTCACCATGGTCCATGAAGTGATGATACTCGATAACAGCGGTTTTGACCTGGGAATGATCTTTTATGCCACCAACCTTAAATTTGCCATGTATGGTGCATTGATCGCAAACCTGTTTATGGGTAGTTTTCCCTTATACTTAACCATCCCTATATTTTTTGTTATCCAGGTACTTTTTGCAATAACCGTTGGAATTCTTGAATCCTTTACTGCACGGTTCCGGATGAACCATAACGCTCAATATATCCTTGCGCTATCATCGGTTTCCCTTTTGATCTTTCTCGGAGTATTGCTGGTTTTAAAACAGTTTAGCTAATGAATACAACTAATTAAAGTAACATGACAAATGTTTTATTAATAATATTTACCATTTCGCTGTTGTACCTGGGTATCGCCCACAGGTTGCTCACCTATATAAAGATACTTGCGCTCCAGGGCGTATTGCTTTTCGGGATCGCCTTTATCGACCTTATTCAGATCAACGCCATCAACCTTGCTTTTGTTCTCCTGGAAACAATTGTTTTTAAAACTGTCGCCATTCCTTTTTTTCTAAATTATATCATTAAAAGAAACAAGATTAATCGTGACGCGGAACCTTTTTTGTCAAATTTCATTTCCCTTATCATCATCACGCTCATCATTCTGTCCACCTTTATTTTATCCAATGCTATCAACGATTCAAGGATAAGCAAAATTTATTTTGTAGTGGCGCTTTCCACCTTGTTTACGGGTTTATATATCATTTTAACACGGCATAAAATTATAACCCACGTTATGGGCTATCTGGTAATTGAAAACGGGGTTTTCATATTATCCCTTGCCGTGGGCAATGAAATGCCGATGCTGGTAAACCTTGGCATACTGCTGGATGTTTTTGTCAGCGTTTTTATATTGGGAATATTTGTAAACAGGATTGGCGATGTGTTAAAAGACACCGACGTAGATCAGTTAAAAAATTTAAAGGATTAACAACAAAAAAAGCAAAGAATGACAGGAATATATTTAGCAAGCGCATTCGGGATTGGCGGGTTATTGTTTTTTAACAGGAACCGGTTATACAATTATATCCTTGTCATTACCTTCCTGGCGTTGCAAACCGGTTTTACGATATATGAATGCCTGCATATTAATACAGTTGAACCGGGCTATTTTACGGCAGATGCATTAGGGATACTAATGCTGGTAACACTAACCATTATCAGTATCCCGGCAATGTACCACAGCTATGTTTTCTTGTCGAAAGAAACCGAAAATCCGATGCACAGGGCTATTTATTTTGCAGCAATGGTGGTGTTGCTCACAGCTATCAGCGCCGCCTATCTTGCCAATCATATTGCTGTTACGTGGATTTTTGTTGAACTCACTACCCTTAGCGCATCCGCACTTATTTATCATCGCAGAAATAACCGTACCCTTGAAGGCACCTGGAAATACGTATTTGTTTGTGCTATAAGTATAACGTTGGTGTTTATCGGCATACTTTTTTTGAGTTTCACATTGAAAAAGGCCGGCACTGATGACCTTTCATTTGCCGTACTCTTAAAAAAGGCGCCTCAACTGAATTTATTTTGGTTGCGGCTGGCTTTCGTTTTTATATTCACCGGGTTTACCGCTAAGTTAGGCCTGGTCCCCATGTACACAGCAGGCATTGATGCAAAGGATAAAGCGCCCTCCCCCGCCGGCGCCTTACTCTCCAGTGTTTTGATGAACATGGGCTTCATCGGAATTTTTCGCTTTTATGTAGTTGTAGCAAATACGCCGCTGCACAGTTGGGCCAATCATGTTATAATGATTGCCGCTATCTTATCCATTTTTGTCGCTACGGTGTATATGACTAAGGTGAAAAATATAAAAAGGATGTTTGCCTATTCAAGTATCGAACATGCCGGGATTGCGATGCTGGGCATAGTTGCCGGTGGAGTTGGCTATTATGCTGCCATTTTGCATATTATTTTTCATGCTTTCGTTAAATCAAGCCTGTTTTTCCAAATGGGGCAGATATACCGCATTTATAAAACCAAGAGCATTTATTACGTGGGCGATTATTTTAAATATAATCTTACAGGCTCAATGGTTATCCTCCTGGGTTTCTTCTGCGCAACTGCTATGCCCCCATCGGGTTTATTTATAAGCGAATTTTTAATTTTCCGTTCCTTATTCGAAGCCAATTATCTGGCGGTATTAATTATTGTGATGCTGCTGTTAACGATAATTATATGGGCTTTCGGCAAAAATATTTTTAAGCTATTGTTTTCCCCGGCCATTGATTTTAAAGAAGATGATGTTGAAAGAATAAACCCGGCGGAATCAATATCCCAATTTATCCTGCTTGGCCTGGTTGTTTACCTCGGGCTTAACCCGCCCCAGGAATTTGTAACGCTCATACATGAAGCTATTAAAAACTTACCAAAATGACATGAATTACGTAAATCTCAAAAATAATCAAACTATTGCCCTCTCCGAAATTCAGGAGTTGGATTACGCTTCATTTTTAGAGTTGAATGTATTTTCGTTGATGAAGGGCCCGGGGGATCATTGTGTAAATTATTTTGGATTTTTGGAAGCCGGTAAAACCAAACTTATTTGTTGTATTGCCAATGACGGATCGCAAACCATTAATGTGTCGTCATCTGTAGTTGATGCAAGGCACGCGTTACCATCTTTTACTAAAAACAATCTTGTATTTGAAAAATTCGAGCGGGAAATCCACGAAAATTTTGGAATCGCTTATAAAGACCATCCCTGGCTTAAACCGGTCCGGTTTCCATCTAACCGGTTCAATAAAAAGAATACGATTGCAACTTATCCCTTTTTCAACATCGAAAGCGAAGAATTGCATGAGGTCGGTGTCGGCCCTATACATGCCGGTATTATAGAACCGGGCCACTTTCGTTTTATATGTAATGGCGAACAGATACTCCATCTCGAAATACAATTGGGGTACCAGCACAGGGGTATTGAACAACTATTCGTTGAAAAGAAAAAGCTATTGCAGCGGATCACCCTGGCAGAAAATATTTCGGGCGATTCGGTGGCAGGGCATACTGTGGCTTTCGTAAACTTATGGGAAAGTTTATGCAATTATAAACCTGGGGTGGATTTGCAGCTATCCCGTACCCTTGCGATGGAATTGGAACGGGTGGCAGTTCACACAGGCGATTTAAGCGGAATGTGTACCGATGTGGCTTATCAATTAGGCAGCGCCGTTTTTGGAAGGTTTAGGACACCGGTAA
>DATCES010000480.1:0-2986 GCA_036509935.1 Mucilaginibacter sp. | reverse complement strand
AGCTTCCTCTCCATGGCGCCAGGCTGTAAATTGGTAGTTGAGGCCCTCCATGGATTGGCGACCATTTTCAACAACGGGTATAGGCCGGAACCAGGCTTTCTCGAAATACCCTGTTTCGATAGTTTCATCATCCTTGTTATGATAAGAAAGATCGACGCCAACATTACCTTCCCATTCGCCGACTAACGGTGTTAGTGGTCCTAACTTCTGAGGACCTTGTATTTTTTTTTCTGTCATTACTTAATGAAATATTTAAAGGTTTAATATACAATTCAATCATGGTTGAGTGTATTAAAAGCAAAAATTACAACATGCTTTAAAAATCATTTCGGGGCTTAATTTTTCTATCAACAATCCTGGGTTTAGAAAAGTTGTAGATGTTAACCCAAATGCGGCAAGCGTCCCGATTGTACGATGGTGTACTATGGCTGGTATTGATTATTTAAATTAAATCAACTTCATTGGCGCATCCGCTTGTGACATTTATAAAAAGTCTTTCTGCAATGGTATGAGTTTCTGACAAGCTCTATTTACCATTTCCGAAATTTAATTTACCCAGGTTATTTATTTCGAAAAAAACTCTTCAGTACTATTCCTTAAATGTTCCATAATTATTTAGAGGAATATTCACTCATTTTGCGTTAGAGGATTCAATAAAATACAACTTATCATTATCATGAAATTTATAGTTTTGGCTCATAAAAGTAAATATTCGATTTCCTTTTTTAGCAATAGCACAAGCGAACGCGCTAACCTACCAACTAAAACTTCGTGTCAAGTGGGATAGGCAAAAAATACAGTAAAGCAATAAATAAGATTGTTTTTTATTTTGATGAAGGAAGAAGGAATTGGATGGTTAATGGCGGCAAGCAAAACTTGAATACCATTTCTCTTGGCTCAGTGGTAAATTTAGCATTTGGATTGAAACTATAAGAGATGACACCTTTTCAAAAGTTGTCATCTCTAAAAAATATCCTACACCTCCTGCCTTAGCACCTCCAGTGGTGGCCTGTTCAAGAGACCAAAGCTATTCGCCAATCCTGTAATTACAGTAAGCACACACACGATCAATCCTAAAATCAAAACAGGGATTAAATCAGGATGAAAAGAAGTCTCGAAAAGATAATGCGCCAAAGCCCAACTGGCAGCGAGCGCTAAAAGAACGCCGGTGAGCGCGGCCAAAGCGCCAAGAAAAAAATATTCAAGCGCGGTAATGGCAAATATTTGTTTGCGGCTTGCGCCGAGAGTTCTGAGCAACACACTTTCCTGTAATCTTTGATATTTACTTATAAGAACCGAAGAGATTAAAACCACAATGCCGGTGAGGATGCTAAAGCCACCCATAAACCGGATCACAAAACCAATTTTTTCCATGATGGAATTTAAAATACTTAAGATCAAACCGAGGTCAATGATAGAAACATTCGGATAGTGTTGTACCATTTGCTGTTGAAATTTTGCAGAGACTTGTTGCGATGGCACTTTGGTTAGTATCACGTCATACTGCGGCGCATCGTTGATGACTCCCTCGGGAAACACAATCAAAAAATTGGTTCGTATGCGGCTCCAGTCCACTTCTCTGAAACTGCCCGCCAGGGTTTTTATCATTACTCCCTGCACATTAAAAGTAATGGTGTCGCCGATGTTGATGTCGTTTCTTTTTGCATAATGCTCTTCCATAGAAATAGGCGGAAGCCCTGTCGCCGGCGCGTTTCCAATCCATTTGCCCGCAGTTATTTTTTCTGTTGCGGTCAATGAATCCCGGAAAGTACAACGATATTCCCTGGTAAAAAGAAACCGCCGGTATTTTAGTAAAGAATCTTTTTTCAGGTCTTCGGCGGTAACGCCGTTCACTTCTTCGAGGCGCATATTTACAATCGGTATCATTTCTTTTACCGGCATATCAAAATGTTTCACAAGACTGGCCACGCCTTCCTTCTGACTGCTTTGTATATCAAACAAAACCATATTGGGCTGGCCTTCGCCCGCAGCTATGGTCACACGGCTGAGCAAGATGGATTGTATAAAAAACAAAGTGCTGATAAGCGCTGTACCCAAACCAATAGAGATAATTAAAATGGTTGTTTGATTGTTGGGCCGGTATAAATTAGCCAATCCCTGCCGCCACAAATAACTCCATGAAGAAGGAAAAAATCTTTTGACAAGCCGCATCAATAAACGCGCGATGGCGGCGAGTATGGCCAAAGCCAGCGCAATGCTTAATGTGAAATAAAATGCTTTTCTAAGGCTGCCCATTTGAATGAATGAAAAGCCGTACACAAATAAAATGATGAGAACATAAATTACCCATTTCAAAGAATCATTTTTAAATGTCGCCGGTTCAAACGAAGCGCGAAGCGCCTGCAGCGGCGATACTTTCCTGATGGAAATTAAAGGCAGCAGCGCAAACAAAACAGAGATACCTGTTCCTAAAATGATTCCTTCTATCACTGCAGACCATGAAATAGTAGTTGCAATTGTAACGGGAAGGAAATCTTTCAGCACAACAGGTAAGAATTGTTGAACAACAACGCCCAAAAACGCTCCGGCCAATGAACCAATAAAACCAATACAAACAATCTGCAACAGGAAAATAATAAACGCCTGCGAAGCCCTGGCGCCAAGGCATCTGAGGATGGCGATGGAATTTATTTTTTCTTTTACATACACATGCACGGCACTCGCAACGCCGGTACAGCCGAGCAACAAAGCGATAAATCCCACCAGCGATAAAAACCGGGTAAGGTCGCTGAAGGAGCGTCCCGTATCTTCTTTCTGTGTTTCGATGGTGTCATAATTATAATCGTTTTCTTCAAGCGTAGGTTTTATCTGATCGGTTAGTTTTTGTTCATCAACCGCATGATTGAATTTGATGTAATAATGGTAACTGATACGGCTGCCTTTTTGCATCAGGTTGGTGGCTTTCAGATAGCGCAAAGGAATATAAACGATTGGCGCAATAGAAGAAGAAAAACCGGTTTGGCCG
>DATCES010000479.1:0-2700 GCA_036509935.1 Mucilaginibacter sp. | reverse complement strand
CCCAGTCCTGTGTGCTCAGGGACCTTTTTTGATCAAGCACCTGGTCTTTAAACAGCGTTGTACTGTTCCCGTAATTCCAGGTGGGCAATGCTTCGGCAAGGCTGGCATCCTTAACGCCGGCCAATTGTTTAATTTCCTGTTTTAATGTTCCCGCGCCGTTGCCAAGCGTCCCTACATTTTGCACTACCAAAACGTGATCGCGGTTATAACCTAAATCTTTGTTCTGAATATATTTTAACTGGTTATAAATAACTAAAGTGCCTACTATTAAAAAAATAGAAATAGCAAACTGGAAAACAACTAAGAAACTGCGCAAGAAGCCGCCCTTAAACCCTACTGATAACTTGCCTTTGAGTACTGCGATGGGCTTAAAGCCCGAAAGGAAAAAGGCTGGATATGAGCCCGCCAGGCAGCCGATCACAATAATTATTACAAACAAAGCCGGCACCAGCCAGCCAAATATCTGCGGGGTAACTGTTAACTCCTTGCCCGACATTTGATTGAACACAGGCAATAATGCCCATGCCGCCAAAACAGCTATCAATGCGGCTGCAAGTGTTATCATGACAGACTCTGTTAAAAACTGCGCAATAAGATATTTACGCGGCGACCCGAGCACTTTGCGCACGCCAACCTCGCGCGCCCGGTTTGATGATCGCGCTGTTGAAAGATTCATGAAATTAACGCAGGCAATCAATAGAATAAAAATGGCTATTGCCGAAAAGATCAATACATACTGCAAATTGCCGTTAGCGTCCAACTCAGCGACACGATTTGATTGGAGGTGTATTTTTTTAAGCGGGGTAAGGTTCATCCTGAAATAATTACCGGATTTTTCGAACGTGGTAAAGTTTATATGAAGGACGCTTCCAAATTGCGGCCCGGCTTGTTTTTTGAAAAATTCAGGGAACTTAGCCTCCAGGTTTTTATAGTCGGCTCCCGGCCTAAGCAAAATGTAGGTATTGAAATTGCTGCTAAACCATGAATTATCCCTGCTTTCGGCCAAAGTGGACAGCGATATAAAAAAATCAAAGTGAAAATGTGATTGCGTGGGCATATCTTTTATTACGCCGGTTACTTTGTATTGCGCGGTGTCATTAAATGTCAATACCTGGCCAACAACATTTACACGGCTGAAGTATTTTTTTGCAGTGCGCTCGGTTATAACAACCGAATGAGGATCTTTTAAAGCGGTTGCGGGGCTGCCGTCTATCATCGGTAAAGTAAAGACATTAAAGATGGAAGGATCGGCATACACCATCATATATTCCTGTATGTTTTGATTACCTTTCCTCACCTGGAAACCGCCCCGGTTCCTGAACCTTACCACCTGCTCAATTTCAGGGAAATCGCTTTTCAAAGCCAAAGCCAAAGGCGCAGGCGACACAGCATAGGAGTTTGTATTACCACCGAATTTTATATCATTATTAACGCGGTATATCCTGTCGGCCTTGGTGTTGAACCTGTCGTAGCTTAATTCATCAAATACATAAAAAACAATGAGAAGGCAGGTTGCAAGCCCCAATGCAAGCCCTAAAACATTGATGGCAGTAAAGCCTTTGTTTTTCATCAGGGTACGAAACGCGGTTTTAATGAAGTTATTTATCATGTGAGGTTAATTATTGAATTAGTGATTTATTGAATTAGTGAATTGCTTCGCGTCATTGGGTCATTTTTTTGTCTGAATCAGAATTTACAAAATTTAAGAATTATCAGAATTGAACGGTTTAATATTCTGTAAATTCAATAATTCTGTAAATTCTGATTCAGACAAATCCCCTCATTCACTTCTTAAACTCTTCACCGGGTTAGCTATTGCAGCTTTTATCGATTGGTAACTTACTGTTAGCAAGGCTATTATTACGGATAAAAAACCTGCTAATGCAAACACCCACCAGCTAATACTTACACGATAGGTATAGTCCATCAACCATTTATACATGCCCCAATAAGCTAATGGAGCTGCTATGATGAATGAAATAATAACCAGCGTTACAAAATCTCTTGATAATAGTGTTGTGATCCTGGTTACCGAAGCGCCCAATACTTTTCGCACGCCAATTTCCTTTATCCTGTTTTCGGCCATATAGGTAGCAAGCCCAAATAAACCAAGGCATGAAATAAAAATGGTGAGCCCAGCAAATAATGCGGCCAAAGTTCCCTGACGTTGTTCGTTATCGAATTTTTGGGCATAGGCTTCGTCTACGAACTTATATTCAAACGGATATTCGGGGTTGTATTTTTTGAAAATAACTTCTGCTCTTTTTAAATTATCGGATGTGGAATTTTTCCCGTTTAATTTTATGTGTATTACGCTGAATTGCATGAAGCTACTTTTCGCGCCGCATATCAATATGGGTCTTGTTGGCTCATAAGGGCTGGTCAAAATAAAATCTTTAATAACCCCTACAATATGCCAGTCAATACCCAAATCGCTTACTTTTTTACCGATAGGATCTTTGAACTTCATTATTTTGAGTGATGATTCATTTACAATCATAGCTGTCGAATCGGTGGGAAATTGTTTCAGATCGAAATCACGGCCTTGTATAAATTGTAAACCGGCTGTAGCACCCAGCCCATCATCAGCCAGATACCGATCGAAAGATGTTTTATCATTTGGGTCCTTTCCTTCCCAATTCTGCCCCCATCCATCGCTCCACCGTTCAGTAAGCGGAGAATTTGTTTTAGTAACTGATT
>DATCES010000478.1:0-6420 GCA_036509935.1 Mucilaginibacter sp. | reverse complement strand
TCGGAAAATTGCAATTTGACGACTGGTGCAAGGTCTTCTTGTTTAATATTAAAAGCCTTTTAATCGAGCCCAAAAAAGGAAAAAGGGCTGGTTTTGCTATAGTTAATGATATTTTTAATCCTTAGGTTAACGGCTATGGCTTGCAGCTTGAATGCTAACAATTTAAGCGTTCCGCTTGAATTGTTTTTTGTCCGGGCGACACCCTGGATAGGCGGGGGCTTACGACATGGAACGCGGTTTAATTTAGCCCGGCAATTAGTTATTACCCGATACTACCCCCTTAAGTAAATTTTAAAAATCAATCATTTGCAGGCGCTCCCGTGTTTATGAAGTTTAATAATTTTGGTTATTAATTTGTATTTTTGTAAAAAGCAACAGTTTTTATGCAAACTCAAAAGTTAAGCGCTTTACAATTGGAACTGTTAAATGTTTATTCATTTCAGCCAAAGGAGGAAGATTTACTGGCTATCAAAACTTTACTTGCAAAGTATTTTTCCGGTAACCTTCAAAAAAATATCCAAAAGGCAATAAAGGAAAGAAATATTACAGAAGAAGACCTTGACCGTTGGCTGAATGAATAAGTTGCGTCTTATTTTGGATACGAATATTTTCCTGGTTTCTCTTGCACCAAACCCTAAATATTGGCTTAAAACCATCAAAATTCAATTGAAAAACGCATAAATTGTGGTGTTTACCGCTTAATTTTTAACCTTTTGCGTTCAAATTCACCGGAATTTACCCCTAAAACGCCCAAACTGTAAAATATTTTTAATTGATAACCAGGCGGTTAAATCATTTTTTTTGTTCCGTTTGTTCCATTTATTCCACTTATTCCACTTATTCCGCAGAACACGCGCTTTGGTTGGTGTTGCCGCCATAGGTGTTCGGAAGATTTGTGTTACGCAAAAATTCCCTCCCTGGGGAGGGTTGCGGTGGACTGTGAAATGGGGGGAGGGGTTTCGCCGCCATCCTGGACGGTGTTGAAAGCTTGAAACGGTTGTTTAGATAGTTCGCTAAACCCCACCTGCCCGCCCCAAGGCGGGAATCGCACTTGCCCACCGCTTTTTTAAATCTACCGAACACCTATGGTGTTGCCGCCAGCGAACCGGAGTGTTTATCAGCTGCAATACAGCTTTGCGCATTTAAAACATAATGGCCCTTGCTGGTGATGCGCACCATATTGGCGTGGTACTATTTTATACCTGGCATTACGATAATATATTATCCGTAATCCTGGCAATATCTGTACTTATCTTATGGATAAAACCTAATTGCTCGTTCAGCAAAACATCATCCGCCGCCGGTGCGGTATGTTCGCCGGTATTTGCGGGCAAGGTTTTCCCGGCGCTAAAATCAGCGCTGTTGCCATCCAGCTTCCTGCCGGCATCGTTAAGTACGGCGATGCTCCGTTTTATCAGTTTAATATTTGCGGCAGGGGCTTTAGGTAAAGCTTTTGCAGTTATGCCCGACGCGATAGTGGCAATGTACGATGACAGGATATGGTTGAGCACTACAAATTTATGCACCTCTTTTATTTTTTTCTGCTTGCTTTTTGGTTCCGATGCCATGCGCTCAAAGGCTGCGGATAAGTTGGCCGATTTTACAAAAACATCCTTGCGGGCGAGCTTATACTCAACGGCGCCTGCGCTTTTGCCCGAAACACCTTCCGCTATTTTTACCAGGTAGTTAACATTGGCATTTATAACCCCGGCCAGGCCCTGTTGTATCTGTTCAAATTCCCAGCTTGGGAATACCAGGTAACTGGCTATAAAAGCAATACTTGAACCAATTACCGTATCCACAATACGCTCTTTAACCACAAAGCCGGCGCCTAAAAGTTTAAACAGGATGAGTACATACGGGGTCATAAAAATTACGCTCACCACGTAATCCAGCCTTAAAAAGCTGTATGCGCCTATCATAAATACAACAAAAAAAGCAAATTGTGCATCCTTGCCGGGTATAAAAAGTAAAACGGCCACCCCTATAACCCCGCCGCACAGGGTACCAATAAGGCGCTGGTAATTGCGTTGTTTTGATAAGCTGAAACCCGGTTTCAATATTACAATAATGGTTAGCAGCACCCAATAACTTTGGTGCCCTACCGCAAAGTTTTTAGCGATAATAAACCCTGTTAAACAAACCAATGATACCCTTAACGCATGTTTAAACGCCGCCGACCCGAACGAGAGGTTATCAATAAATATATGCGGGGTATAATCCTGGTGCAGTACAAATTTCGGATAATCATCATTTTTTATGCTACTGTCGGGCAATGCCCCTGATGAACGGGAATTGTAATAATTGCTGATGTTTTTTATCTTGTAGTTTAAGTCGCGCAGGTTTATCAATATTTTTTTTAGGGCCAGGTTACTTGCGCCCTCCGCATTTGCGCGGGTTCCGTCAATTTTTGATTTTAGCTGTTCCAGCCCGGCATCAAAATCGGGTTTGTTTTTATTGCGGGTATCTGATAAAACCATAAATGCGATATTATCCAGCTCATCCGCCATTTCCATCATTAAAGCGGCAATTTCGTTCAATATGCCTGTGGCTTTAAATTTCTGCCTTATATAACCATAATCATAATGGGTTGCCATTATTTGCTCAAACATATCAACCAGGTCAATAAATGTAAGGGTAAGCGCGCGGCCGGCATTGGTTGATTCTTTTACTATCAACCTGCTTTTAAACAGCAGTTCCCTTACGGCATCCTGCTGCAGGCTAACCTTTATTTGCTGCGATACCAGTTTCCGGTAATTATCGTCAATGTCTTTTTCAGGCAGGTAAAACTCAGCCTTGATCCTTAAAAAATCAGCAATGCCGCCAATATTTTCGCCTAAAGTTTGCTGTGCGGCGCGGTACGGCCGTATGCCAAAAAATACCAGGCTGAACAGCAAATACCATATACCGCCGGCTAAAATAGTGGCGCTTACAATTAAAACCTGTCCGGCCTTTGCATCTTTATCCATCATAAATATCATCACCAGCAGGGCCGAAGCGCCTACAGATGCCGCGCGGTTGCCATATACAGTGAACATGGAGAATAAAAAGGAGAACAAGGTGACCTCGAGGCCCAGGGTAATAACATTAAGGCGCGCAAAACCTGTGGTAACTGCCACCATTAAAAGGAACAGGTTGCCGGCAGCCATGGCGTTGCGTTTGTGCGGCAACGGCCCGGGGCTGTCAATAGTGCAAATACAAAGCGCCCCCAGCGACATGGTAAGGCCAAGTGCAAAATGATTAAAGTACGCCGATATAAGCGATGGCAGCAAAATGCCGGTTGACATGCGTAAACCATCAGAAAAATACTGGCTGTAAAAAAAACTTTTTATCTCCCTGGCATTCATTTTCATAAATGTTTTTTATCTGCCTAAAACCAGCTACAAATTTACAAAAATTAAATTTTTTAGCCTTATTTTAATAAATAATACATTAATAACAGATAAGTATTATTAATTACTCATTTTTTTATACTTTTATCCTTTGTTATACAACCAATTACAAATAATCATACTTTTTATACTCAATTAAATTTATATGCCATCAACGTTAAAACTCAGTCAAAGGGAAACAGCTTTTAATAATGAAGTTGTAACCCGTTTTGAGTTGTATAACAGTTTGTTTCAAACATTGCCTTTTTACCAGGTTAAAGATACCGGTATTTTATTGCCGTTTTTTAGCTCGCATTGCGAAAAGGAGGCGACAAAGGAAGTATCGCCCGGCGCTATAATTGAATCATTTTTTAAGAAATACGCCCCCGATATTGACCACCTGGAACAAATTAACCGCATGTTCCGCTTTATTCAGTATATTGAAAGGCAGGTAGTATTATTTGATGCCATCGAAGACTCGTCATTCAGTAAAATAGGGCGCGCCGATGAAAGCGGGACGTTGCAAAGTTTATTGCAGCAGGCTTCAACAGGCGAACAATTGCGGAACGCGATAAGCCAGAAGTTAAACGAATTTTCTTTAAGGCTTGTGCTTACGGCCCACCCCACGCAATTTTATCCCGGTACAATATTGGGGATAATGACTGACCTGATAGAAGCGCTGAAGATCAACGATATAAATACCATTGATGTTTTGTTGCAGCAATTGGGTAAAACCCCATTTTTTAATAAAACATCGCCAACCCCGGTTGATGAGGCTATTAGCCTGTCCTGGTACCTCGAAAATATATTTTATCATGCGGTATCAGGTATCCAGTGTCAACTGGAAGAAGAGTTTGATTTAACCCACGACCGCAACAACCAGGTATTGGAGTTAGGTTTTTGGCCTGGCGGCGATAGGGACGGCAATCCAAATGTAACTACCGAAACCACAAAAGCAGTTGCCAGTTTTTTGCGGCAGCGCATATTCAGGTGTTACTACCGTGATTTCAGGGTTTTAAAGCGGCGTATCACTTTCAGGGGGGTTGAAAAGGCGATGGCCAAACTCGAAAAACTTATCTATCAGCATGCAAACCACCTGATAAGCCATCCTGAAAATGTGCAGGGTGAATTGCTTGATCTGCTCCAATCAATAAAACAAACCCTTATTACCGACCACGATAGCCTTTTTGTTAATATAGTTGAGGACCTGATAAAAAAAGTGAGGTTATTCGGCTGTTATTTTGCCACGCTTGATATAAGGCAGGATAGCCGCGTATTGTGCAAAGTGTTTAATTATGGCATGCAGCAAGCGGCTATTGAAACAGGCATCGTTAGTGGGTATGACAATATGGAGGAAGCCGGTAAATTAAAAAACATCACATTTAACGAGGCGGAATTTCATTGCCCGGATGATGCTGATAAATTGATTTGCGATACCCTTAATACAATATGGCTGATGAAACAGATACAGCAAACCAATGGTGAAAAAGCTTGTCAGCGTTTTATTATCAGCAATTGCCGGCGGGCATCGGATATATTGCAATTGATAAATTTGTTTTTATGGAGCGGTTGGAAAAAGGACAGTTTGAGCGTTGATTTTATGCCATTATTTGAAACTGTAAATGACCTGCACGGCGCGGCGCTTGTAATGGAACAATTATATACCCACCCGTTTTATAAAGGGCATTTGAAAAACCGGGGCAACCTGCAATCAATAATGCTTGGTTTCTCTGACAGTACAAAAGACGGCGGCTATTTAATGGCCAACTGGTCTATTTATAAAGCGAAAGTTGAACTTACCGCTATGGCGCGGAAATATGGCATCAATCTGGCTTTTTTCGATGGCAGGGGCGGGCCCCCCGCACGGGGCGGCGGTAAAACGCACCGTTTTTATGCTTCGATGGGGGAGGAGATAGCCAATGAACATATACAGCTGACCATACAGGGGCAAACCGTAAGCTCGCAATACGGATCGGTTGAAACGGCCCGCTTCAATATGGAGCAATTGATTAATGCCGGCATTATATCAGCCCTCCATCCAAACCGGAATGACCTGCTGGGGGCAAGGCACAAAGAACTCATCTCATTGATGGCTGACGAAAGTTATAAATTATTTTTAGCCCTTCGGCAGCACCCTTTATTTGTTGAATACCTCGAAAAATTCAGCCCTTTAAAACTGCTTTCGCATATAAATATCAGCAGCAGGCCAACCAAACGCAACCAGGACGCATCCCTGAAGCTGGAAGACCTGCGCGCCATTAGTTTTGTAACCTCATGGAGCCAGTTAAAACAAAGTATCCCCGGCTTTTATGGCGTGGGCGCTGCTTTGAACAAGATGAAACAGGACGGCAACTGGGACGAAATAAAGGAACTGTATAATTCATCGGGTTTTTTTAAGACCATGGTGGATAATTGCATCATGTCAATGACTAAATCTGATTTCAGGGTTACGGCCTATCTCGAAAAAGATAAAAAATTCGGGCAGTTCTGGAAAATGATGAAAGATGAATTTGAACTTACAAAATCATTGCTGCTTGAACTAACCGGAACTACGGCGCTGATGGGCGAATACCCTGTTGAACGGCGTTCAATTGCTATCCGCGAAAGGATTGTATTGCCCTTGGTTATTATACAGCACTACGCTTTGCAGTGCTTAAATAATTGCAAGGACGAAGAACTGGTTAAAATTTATAATAAACTGGTAATACGTACAGTTTACGGCATAGTTAACGCCGGCAGGAACCTGGCCTGATGATGGAATACGAAAGAGGGTAAATTATAATACAATGTCGTTTATTTAAGATTTAAGACCTCACAGGCAATTTCGCCTCACCTAAATCCTCTCCAAAGGAGAGGACTTTAACTTCGCTCTTCTTTAGGACCCTCTCCTTTGTCCAAAGGACTCCTTTGGAGGAGAGGGCAGGGTGAGGCAACCACGTGTGTAAGAACAATTGATTGTCAATTATCCTTAAGTCAACGACATTGATTTATAAAAATCAATTCCATTTTTCTGCCAGCCTTAAAATTGCTAATTTAGCCTTTTATGAGT
>DATCES010000477.1:0-2417 GCA_036509935.1 Mucilaginibacter sp. | reverse complement strand
ATTGGTTTACATAATATAACCAGATCAAACTTAATCAACCTAATCTAACTTAATAAACCAATGAAACTAACCCCGTTCCATGTTGCTGTACCTGTTTACGACCTGGATGAATCAAGAAAATTTTACAGGGAAGTGTTAGGCTGCGGCGAAGGCAGCGGTTCGGACCTGTGGACCGACTTTAACCTTTACGGGCACCAGTTTGTTATTCATTTAAAACCCCGGCCCGTAGAGGAACTTAAACACCATTTTAACCCGGTTGACGGGCACGAAGTGCCTATTCCGCATTATGGGGTTGTACTGGAATGGGAACAGTGGCATGAATTAGAAAGACGACTGAAAGGGCACCATATAAAATTTATAATAGAGCCGTATATCCGTTTTAAGGGCCTGCCGGGCGAACAGGCCACCCTGTTTTTTTTAGACCCTTCGGGCAATGCCCTTGAATTTAAAGCGTTTAAAGATATTGGGCAGCTATTTGCCCGGTAAGCAACCAAATATGATTAAATTGGGTATTAGTATAAGGCACAATGCGATGTATTGCGCCTTATACCCCATTGTTTTAATTAAATTTGTTTTATGGATGTAAATGAGATTGAGCGTTTAATAAAGATCAGTAAGGAGCATCCCTTAATGCCGGAGACATATATCCCCTGGCAGCTTGAGCCAAAACCCGAAGATATTTTCCTGCCCGAAATGCTTACTTCTTTATATGGGCTTGAAATATATGGCACCCTTACCCCCGCCCAAAAATTAGAGCTCGGCAGGCATGAATTAGTACAGGTAATAGCATCGTACGCATGGGGGGAGTGCCTGTTTTGCCTGTTTATGACCCGACATATCCTTATCCTGCCCCTGGATAGTGTTGAACATCGCTTTTTGTTAAGGGAACTGATAGAGGAATTCAGGCACCAGGAAATGTTCGGGCAGGCTATCCTTAAAATTGGCGGCAAACCTATAAAACAATCAGCAATGCATAAATTCTTCGGCGGGTTCAGCAATAAATATTTACCTGCGGATTATTTATTTATGGGCAGTGTATCGGTAGAAATGGTCACGGATATTTATGGCGACTACGCCAGGCGCGATCCTAATATCTACCCTGTTTTAAAAAAGATGTTCGATCTCCATGCCATTGAGGAAGCACGCCATATACTTTTCACCAAAGGCCTTGTAAAAGCATATTCCGACAAAGCAGGATATATAAAACGTACCTTGTACAGCTACATAATTTTATTTAATATTTTGTTTGTGCGCAACATGTATGTAAAAAAGGAAATATATGAGCGTATCGGCCTTAAAAACCCTCAACGGGTTTACAAACTGGCATCCCGGAGTTTTAAAAAAAAATTCAGCGAAACCTGTCTCAACGATATCATAAAATTTGTTGATGAATGGAAAGGTTTTAATGGGGCAACCCGCTGGGCATGGCGGTGGGTTTTGGGAGCGAAAGTGTAAGGGGGCTACTAAATTTTGCAAATATTTTAAGTGCCGTTAAAAATTTCCCCTCATTATTTCCATGATTTCATACAGAAACAAAATCAGCGCGCCAATACCCCGCCCAGGTCAGCAGGCGAGTAGTTAACCGATTTCAATGTTTTGTTATCCGCAGTACGGTAAACTAAAAACAGGCCTCCTGTTTCTTTATAGTACGCCCCGGTATTGGCCGAGTTTTTGTAATGTTCAATGGTGAGATCGGCCTCTTCAACAGATTTACAAGCTTTACTCATATTGGAGCGGTGTACCTCATCAAACAGTTCTTTGAATTTTCCGGCCAGGCCAAATTCTAAAATGGCGCCGGCAAGCACATATTGCAGGTCGCATAAGGCATCGGCAACCTCAACTAAATTGTTGTCGTCAACAGCTTGCTGCAGTTCATTTAATTCTTCGGCTAAAAGCGAAATACGGAGATCGCATCTTTCTTTTGACGGGATTGCAGGATTTTGTATAACCGGGTGTTTAAATGTGGTATGGAATTCGGCTACCTGGTTTAATGCGTTGGTATCTGGTATCATCATCTGTTTTTGTATGTGTTTAACTTACTTTTAATTATCATAAGCTGCCGCTAAGATATACATAACCACGGTTTTTTACGGAAGCTTAATAAATTTCTGATTGTCATAAATAAGCAAGTTTAAAACAATAATTAACGTGTAATTAAACCGTTATTAACAAAAAAAGTCAATACAATAACAATAAAACTTATTTAAATCTACAAATTATGAAAAGGGTATATAAATATTTGTCACTAACAGGCCTGGGTGCACTGTTATGTTTGTTTTTAGTTATCCCGGCCAATGCCCAGCGCGATGGTCGTGGTGGCGGCGGTGGCGGCAACTCAAGTGGCGGAAGTCACGGTGGTGGTGGCGGCGGCAGTCACGGTGGTGGCGGCGGTGGCGGCAACTCGGGTGGCGGCAGTC
>DATCES010000476.1:0-5724 GCA_036509935.1 Mucilaginibacter sp. | reverse complement strand
TGCACAATACCGGTATCATCAGTTAAACGCAATACATGCGTTAAGCTAAATTTGGGCATTATTTCGGGGTCAACAATGCTGTTATTTAATATTTTGTCGTACATATTATGGCTTGCGCGTGCTTCTTGTGCTGCTTTTATAAATTCGGCGCCTATTACCGGCCAGCGCAGGTGCAATCCATAACTGTATGCATTATCCTTTAACTCATCCAGCAAACGTTTTTGGTCCAGTAATTCATTTACAATATCAGCCAGCGCAACTGCATTTTTAAAGTCAAACAAGCGGCCGCGGCCATCAGCCAGCAATTCTGTGGCATGCCAGTAAGGGGTTGATACAACAGCAGCCCCTGCGCCAACCGCGTAAGATAAGGTGCCGCTGGTTATCTGGGCCTCATTCAAATAAGGGGTCACATAAATTTCGGCTGCCGAAAGATAATTTACCAATTCTTCTTCGGGTACAAATTTGTTGATAAAACTGAGGTGCGCTGACACATTTAATTGTGCAGCCAGATTTTTCAGGTGGTCGCGGTATTCCTCGCCCGAGTTTTTTAATACTCCCGGGTGCGTATTGCCCAACACAACATACATTACATCCGGATGCTTTTCAACTATCGCCGGCAAAGCCTTTACCACTGTTTCCAATCCCTTGTTGCGGCTGATTAAGCCAAATGTTAACAATACCCTATGGTTTTTAAATTGGGTTAAATTTTTAACCGGGTTATCCCCGTTCGCCTCAACATCGGGTACACCATGTTCAATTATCTGTATTTTTTCAGGCGGGACATCATAAACTGTGTTTAAAAACTCAACTGCCCGATGGCTCATTACAATTATTTTTGATGATTGCCCTGCTATCTCGCGGATAATGATGCGCTGAACGTATGTTGGGGTTTTTAATACCGTATGTAAAATTGATATTAAAGGTTTTTCGAGGCGGTTAAGCAAGGGGAGGATGTATATCCCGCTTTCGCCGCCGTATATCCCAAACTCATGCTCCATTATACATACATCAGCGTTGCTGGTGTTTATATAGTTGGCTGCCCGTATATAATCTTTTTGATGATTTTGCCTGATTTCATATTTCACTTCCTCCGGGTATTCATACTCCTGTATATTCTCCGAATCAGTTAACGCGACAACAAATCCGCTTGCAGTTAGCGTGGCTTTTTTTGGAAAATTTGCATTTATCGCACGCATTAAATTTTGATTAAATGTTGCAATTCCACATTCCCTGGGCGGGTAGGTCGATATATATGCTATTTTCATTGGTTTTGTGGATGTTTATATGGTTAACACCGTTTTTAATTTATTGTTTATTGCTTTAATATAAAAAACTGTACTCAAGGCTCAAAAGCCCTTTTCCGGGCTTGATATTTCAAAATTTTGCTAAAACTCTTTTTCCTTCTTAATGGTTATATTAACGTGAGTTCGATATAATTTTTTACCACAAGCATTCCGTTTCGCCTCACCTAAATCCTCTCCAAAGGAGAGGACTTTGAAGATCAACTTTGCCGATTTTAGCGCTGTTTTAGCTCCCTCTCCTTTGGAGAGGGCTGGGGTGAGGCGAATAAGGCGGTTATATCGAACGTTATATTAAGGCATCAAAAAAATAACTATGGAAACACCCGGTAAGCAAATGCCCGATGAGGCAACTATAAATATTGGCCGGAAGGAGCTTAAACTGACCCACCTGGATAAAATTTTCTGGAAGGAGGAAGGAATAACCAAAGGCCGGCTGATCAATTATTATCGCGATATGGCCGGTTGGATATTGCCTTATTTAAAAGATAAGCCAATTTCCTTGCGCCGGCAGCCAAATGGCATTGATGATCCGGGCTTTTTTCAGAAGGATACCGATGCCACCCATTTGCCTCCGTGGATAAAGACCAAACCGCTTCACTCGGAAAGCAACGATAAAAATATCAATTACATTATCGGCGACGATGCCGCCACTTTATTGTATATGGTAAACCTGGGCTGTATTGAGATAAACCCCTGGTTAAGTTCCTATAAAAATCCTGACAAACCTGATTTTGTAGTGATAGACATTGACCCGCATGATGTGCCGTTTGCCGGACCCGTTGAAGCGGCGTTAACAACAAGGGAAGTATTTGCCCGCATGGGACTGGATGTTTTTATAAAAACCTCGGGATCAAAGGGCCTGCATATCTATTGTTACACAGGCGCTGAATACAATTATGATTTTGTAAGGAGGTTTGCGGAGTATGCCGCAAATTTGATACATGATGAACTGCCCGGTACAACGAGCGTGGAAAGGAACCCGGCCAAAAGGAAAAATAAAACCTACATTGATTTTTTACAGAACAGCCACGGGCAAACCATAGCCTGCCCGTATTCGGTAAGGCCAAAACCAGGCGCTACGGTATCAACCCCATTACATTGGCATGAAGTTACTGATAAGCTGAAACTATCAGACTATACTATGTTTAATACATTGGCAAGGGTGAAAAAGATAGAAGACCCCTGGAAGAATATTACAAAAACAAAAGCAGACCTTAAAAAAGCGTTGGAATTAATGAAAATTGATTGGGCAGAATTGAAATAAAGCCCACTCATCAACTACTCCCCTAATCAACCAATTTAAGCCATTTTTTCCTCACCAGCAATTGCTGGTTGGCGGCGTTGGGCAATTCATCAATTTTGTATTTAACCCTGTTATTTCTTAACAGCGTTACCGGCAACATAATTGGCAACCCATCGCGGATAATGGAAACGGAAATTTTATCGCCCGGTTTTTTGCCATTGAGCATGGTGGCAACATCCGCTATTGGCTGGCCGTCAATTGCTGTTAGTTCATCATTTACGTTAATGCCGTCAATCCACCCTGCGCTGTCGCGCAATACCGTGGCAACTATTTTTTTGCCATTATTATTTGCAATGTTTATCCCTAAAGTTGGGTCGTTGGTTGCTGCTAACCCATCGGTTATTTTATAACCGGCATAGCCGAGGTATTGGTTATAGTCCGGCGGTATAAGCCCGTAAATATATTTTTTGTAAAACCCGTCCAGATTTTTTCCGGTAAATTTTTCAAGGCCCAGTTTAAATTCCGTGTCAGTGTAACCACGCTTTTTAAGCTTATAAAAGGTACCGTATATATATTTCATTACATCATCAAGGGAATATCTGCCTTTGCTGTTATTAATGATTTCCAGGTCCAGCATCATAGCCACTGCCGCGCCTTTTCCATAATATGAAATAGTGGAGTTTACCGAATTTTCATTTGGCCGGTAGGCTTTTATCCAGGCATCAAAACTGGCATCGGCCAAAGCCTGAATTTTAGCGCCGGGCGTGTTTTCAATATTGGTGATTTCACCCGCAATGGCCTCTAAATAAATTTGGGGCGTTATCAAATTTGCATGGCGTAAAATAATATTCTGGTAATAAGCGGTAAACCCTTCGGCAATCCACAAATCGGTGGTATAGTTTTCCCTGTCATAATCAAAGGGGCCCAATACTATCGGGCGCAGCCGTTTTACATTCCACAAGTGGAAATGCTCGTGGGCAACCAACCTTAAAAAATTACGGTACCCGTTTTCATTAGCATAATTATCGCGCGAAGCGCCTAATGTTGCAGAGCTTAAATGCTCAAGGCCGCCGCCACCCCTTAAATAGTTATGTACTATGAAAACATAATGTTTATTTGGGTTTTCGCCATAAACGGCCGTTTCCTGTTCCACAATTTTCGCCATATCCATTTTAAGGCGTTCTTTATCATAATTGCCGCCGCCAACCATGCAGACTTCATGTTTTACACCGGCTGCAACAAACCCAAAAACGTCCTGGTTGCCAACTTCTATCGGCGAATCAAATAATATATCATAATCCGGCGCATAACGGGTGAACGGGTCCCCGTTCACCTCTTCGAGGCTTGTTGACACTTTTGTCCATCCCTTGTAAGGTACGATGTGAATTGTTGATGAATGGTGCAGCATCTTATCAGGGTACATAAAAATACCTGTTGTTGACAGGAAACCATGCGAGGCATCGACAAAACTGGTGCGCACTGAAATTTCGAAGCAATATACCCTGTATTTAACGGTTATTGAGGATATCCCCGCAGTATGGATGCGCCAGCAATTTTTACCGGCCTTTGGGGCCAAAAGTAACTTCCGGTTTGCCATTGCGCTGAATGTTTCTACATTTTTTGAAAATTCCCTTACCAGGTACGAGCCTGGGGTCCAAACCGGCATTTTAAGGTCTAAAAAGTTTTGCGTTAAGCCCGATATACGCATCTCAACGTCAGCATAGTGCGCCTGGGCTTCGGGGAAAGTAACAGTATATGAAATTTTAGCAGTACCGGCGGCATTGCTGTTTGTAGTATCCATAAATAATAATAATGCAGAAAAAAGAACCGCTAACTTAATAGATTTCATTGAGGGAACAATTATTTAAATTAATAAAGGTAAGATATTTTTTAAATTGGTTAAAAAAGCTATTTTTGAACTTAATGGCTATTTGCTTTAAAACCTGTTTGCTTATCGATGACAATTACATCGATAATTTTGTAACGCGCAAAACGTTGGAAAGCGGCAACTTTGCCGAAACTATTGTTGTTGTCCGTTCAGCTACTGAGGCCATTGCTTCGTTGCGTGATGGTATTGTTAAGCCCGATGTGATTTTTTTGGACGTGAGGATGCCATTAATGGGCGGGTTTGAGTTTTTAGAAGAATACGACAAGATCAACATCGATAAATCGAAGATAAAAATATTCATGTTATCCTCGTCCCTTGACCCGCTGGACATGAGAAAATCCGTTGATAATAAATATATAACACAGTTTATTCATAAACCCCTCACCCAAAAAGCACTCGAAGAACTTTGCCCATGATTTTAGTGGCTGACAGCGGGTCATCAAAAACAGACTGGTTGCTTACGCTGCCCCGGCAGGAAACAAAGCAATTCAGAACGGCGGGGCTTAATCCTTATTTTTTAACCGAGAAAGAAATTGTAAAAGTGTTGCTTGAACAGGCAACGGACATGATTGCCTTTGCTGCCGGTATTAAGGAGATATATTTTTTCGGCGCAGGCTGCTCAAGCCCAGACAGGGACGAAATTGTTTCGAATGCGCTCAGCTACCTGTTCCCAAAATCGTATATCAGTGTTGACAGCGACCTGCTGGGCTGCGCTTATGCAACCTGTGGAAATGAAAAAGGTATTTGCTGCGTGTTAGGGACAGGGTCGAATATTTCATTTTTTGATGGGGAAGGTATACACGACGGGCATCATGGCCTGGGTTTTGTTTTGGGGGATGAGGGATCAGGTACCTGGTTTGGCAAAGCGCTGATCACCGATTTTTTATATGGCAATATGCCTGCTGAAATTAGTGAAAAGTTTAATGACGAATACCACCCCGATAAAGAAATTGTGATAAAAAACGTTTACCAATCACCAAACCCGAATTCGTACCTGGCATCATTCAGTAAATTTTTAGGCAGCATCAGGCATTCTGATTATGCCCAAAACTTATTGCACAAGGGGCTGGTTGAGTTTGTTGAGACAAATATTAAATCGTACCCGCAATACCTTAGCTACAAATGCCATTTTGTAGGTTCAATTGCCTACATTTTTACCCATGAATTAAAAGCAGTATGTAAAGAATATGGCATCCACACCGGGAAAATCATTCAGCAGCCGATACATGATTTGATGGCGTTTATTTTAAGCAGGGGGGAGTAATTTCGGAATTCGGAATTTCGATTTCGGA
>DATCES010000475.1:0-9659 GCA_036509935.1 Mucilaginibacter sp. | reverse complement strand
TAATACAAAATGTTAAAAAAAAACTATTCACTAATCACAATTTGGCAAGGTTTTTAGGCTATATATTATAAATCTAAAACTATGAATAAAGATAAATTTCATCCTGGCCCTGATAATGAAGAAGGGGACAGGGACAAAACCCTAAAAGACGGGTTGGGCGAAACTATTGATGAGGAAGACCTGAGCTATAACGCCGAAGAAAACAGTTTTGAGTACGATGTAAAAAGCGATGACCCCGATTATGTACATCCCGACCCGTACAATACCTCCGCAAAAAATGGCGCGGACATGAACTCAACTTATGATGAGGCAAACCCTTTTGACGCTGTTGATGAATATATCCCCAACGAATCATTGGAAACAGATGTGGATAAATTGGGGATGCATATTGACGATGGCGAAATCACAGAAATTGACACAATAGACAGGGTGCTGGGCCACACCCCGGAAGATGACCGTGATGATTTAGATGAAGAAGGGTACCCGAAGAATGACAGGTGATTAACATTTATATGAAAGCCAGCCGCCTAACAATTACCGGGCTGACTTTTATTTCCAAAGGTCTTCCAATTTAATTTCAATACCTTCTCCCCTTTTAGCTTCCGCTATACCCGTATCTAACCATTCTTTATTTGCTTTAGTTGAAATAAGATATTCTGTAGCATCAGAGGGTGGCTCATTTTCATAAGGAATTTTAAACCCGTCTAAGATTATTTGTAAAGCTTTTTGCTGCGCTTCATTTTCCGGGTGAATAACTATTGTTTCCATAAATCAAATTTAAGCTTAAAAAACAAAAAAGACAAGCTAAAAATATTCCGCTACCACCATCGGCGTATTGTGTTCCTGGTTTGGTGTACAATCCCTTACCATAATCTGCACATCCGCACATCAAAAATCTGCACATTAACTATTATCTTTGCGCCGTAGTAACTGACAAATTTTATGCTTAAAGGATTTTTTAACGTTCCTGCGCCGCAGAACGAGCCGGTATTGAATTACGGCCCCCGCAGCGTGGAACGCGCGGAGCTTAAAGCCGCTTTGGATGCGGCACGCGCCCATCAGATTGACATACCCATGTATATTGGCGGCAAGGAGGTGCGGAGCGGCAAAACTGCCCAGATACATCCCCCGCATGATCATAAATATTTACTGGCCATTTACCATACAGGCGATAAAACCCATGTGGCGGCAGCTATTGATGCTGCACTGACAGCCAAGTCCGGTTGGGAAAACCTGCCCTGGGAACAAAGGGCAGCTATATTTTTAAAGGCAGCCGACCTGCTCGCCGGACCCTACAGGGCAAAGATAAATGCGGCCACTATGCTTGGCCAATCAAAAAACGCTTACCAGGCAGAAATTGACGGCGCTTGCGAACTCATCGACTTTTTGCGATTTAATGTTTACTACATGGGCCAGATTTACCAGCAGCAGCCGCCAATATCTGCAAAAGGCGTTTGGAACCGTACCGAACAACGCCCGCTGGAGGGTTTCGTATTTGCTTTAACCCCGTTTAATTTTACCGCTATTGCCGGCAACCTGCCCTCATCTGCCGCCCTAATGGGCAATGTAGTGGTTTGGAAACCTGCCAATACCCAAATTTACGCTGCCAGTGTGCTGATGCAGGTATTCATGGAGGCGGGGATCCCCGCAGGGGTAATCAACCTGGTTTACGTTGACGGGCCTACGGCCGGCGAGGTTATATTTAGCCACCCCGATTTTGCCGGGATCCACTTTACCGGGTCAACAGGTGTTTTTCAAAATATCTGGAAAACCATAGGCAACAATATCCAAAAATATAAAACCTACCCGCGCATTGTTGGCGAAACAGGCGGCAAGGACTTTGTCCTGGCACATCCAAGCGCCGATGCCGATGTGGTGAATACGGCGCTTATCCGCGGGGCCTTTGAATACCAGGGGCAAAAATGCTCAGCTGCTTCAAGGGCTTACATCCCGGCTTCATTATGGCCCGCCGTTAAGGAAAAGATGCAGCGCGACATCGCTACGTTTAAAATGGGCCCGGTGGAAGATTTTGAGAACTTTATAAATGCCGTGATTGATGAGAAATCATTTGATAAGCTGGCAAAATATATTGATGCAGCTAAGGCTGATAAAAATGTAGAAATAGTTGCCGGTGGCGGCTACGATAAATCACAGGGTTGGTTTATCCAGCCTACGGTGCTAAAAGTAAACGACCCATACTATATTACCATGTGCGAAGAGCTTTTCGGTCCGGTATTGACTATTTATGTTTATGATGATAAACAGTTTGATGAAGTGCTTGATATTGTTGATAAAACGTCGATATATGCCTTAACAGGGGCGATCATTGCACAGGACAGGTACGCCATTGCCGAAGCAACCCATCGTTTACGCAATGCTGCCGGCAATTTTTATATTAACGATAAACCAACCGGGGCGGTAGTTGGCCAGCAACCATTTGGCGGCGCCCGCGGATCCGGAACCAATGATAAGGCAGGCTCAATGACTAATTTGTTACGCTGGGTATCCCCGCGCACCATTAAAGAAACATTTGACCCGCCAAAGGATTACCGGTACCCGTTTTTGGGGAAGGAAGTATAAATTAAGGTAATGATATACCAGTTGGGACAAAGGAAAATGCTACTCAATTAAATGTTCTAAAATTTTGGCAGCCCCCTCGCTAATCTTATTCACAAACTTATTTTTATTACTAATAGCTAAATAGATGCTGTTATCAGGGCTTTCAAAGTGAGAAAATGTTTCTTCTCCGAAATAGTTAAAAACCGCCCTTTTGTAAACTCTAAACCTTTTTGTTTGATTTTTAGATTCTATTTTACCAGTTTTTTCATCGACCGTATTAGCTCCAAGAAATCCGAAACTTGCTAAAGGGTTTTGATTATAAATGTCTAAAAATATACTAAAACAAGTAGCAACTATACGAGAGCATTTCCCCTCGTTGGATAATAGGTTGTATCTTTGCTTATTGCCTTTATGTTTTCGCCTATAAAATTTTAAAACATATATATCGTATGGGTATCTTTCAACCTCGATTAAATATGGATATAAATTAGTTCTAAAACTATAAATAGTTAGGTGCTCAACATATTTTCGATTTATAGTTAATGAGGAATGATCGCCTACTCTACAATAGCGATAGCAGGTCTCTATATCAAACATTTAGGGCAAAAGATACCTGTAAGCCGGCGTTCTTTTAGATTTGATTTCGTCAGAGGATATTCTAATCAATGATACTTTGCCGCTTGTTACTACCCTAATATTTGATATTTTGGCATGAATATCCCTCTTGTAATTAAAAGGTATGGATAATTTGTCTAATCCCATTTTTGTCAGAGTTATAGTTTTCGATTAGATTTTTATTCAGTTACAAATGTATATACTATTAAACGTTTTTTCAAATAAAAAGTTTAATTAATTATTTAATAATCAGAATGTTACAATTGCTACGTTTACTAAATCCTCTTGAAATTGATTAAATACTAAATTTAGTTTTTACGATATGTCTATTTAATTGCAGTTATTTTATTGATTACAAGCACTTTACAATGCGTAAATTTATGTTTAAAACTAAATCAATATTTTAATTAAAATCACATTAAATATATAATGCTAATAATCAATTGTTTATATAATTTTCGTTAGGAAATAAATTAAAATTAGATTTTAATTTCAACATTTTGTTGTTTTTAAAGTTTTTATTTACCATTTTTGTTATGCCAAATTTTAATAAAAATGAACGAAGAAAACAACTTGTCGGACAGCGATAAGAAGGCAATTCTTAGAAGTGCCGCTTATCCAAATATAACAATTGAAGAAGCATTAACAATTGTTTCTCAAATTAAAAAATCTTTTCCTACCTCTCAATTTGACCGAGAGGACGTTGCTGCTGCCTTAAAAAGAACAAATATTACCCGAGATATAGGTGCCGCTGTTCAATATGGACTATTAGATAAGGCTAAGGGGCAAGGATATAAATTAGCTTCAAGGGTTCAGTCCATACTTAACTTTGTTACTGATCAAGAAAGAACAGAAGCACTAATTGATTGCTTTAGGACGCCTAAACTATATGCTGATCTAATAGAAAGATTTAAAGGCCATGCGGTTCCAGGGGATCAACAATTACGAGCAATTGTTATACGATATCACGGTATAACTGAAGCCGCCGCCCCTCAAGCAATGGATATTTTCATACAAAATGCTTTTTATTGTGGAGCATTGAATGAAAATAGAATTTTGTTTGGAGAAAACAATACAGAAAAACCGTTAATTAATTTAGAAGATAAACCAAACAACCTACCAAAAGCAACATTGCTATTGGAAGAAATAAATGGCACAATTGATTTGAAAATACATTTGAGTGAGAAAAAAATTGCAAGATTAATATACCCTGAAAAGATGAATGAAAAGGATATTCAAATATTGAAGTTGCAACTGGAAGCTTTGGCATTGACTTTATAAAAAAAGGGGTAAGTTAAACCCACCCCTTTTAAAGTCGCCAAACTTTAATAAAAATACTTGGTAAATGTGGTGAAGAGTGTATCAAATATATAATACAAACCTCATGAGCGTTGGGAATATTATCAATGATAAAAATCCCCAGTAATCGCATTTACTAAAGCAGGAACATTGAGCTACGCACCCATTGAAGTAGGCTACCCTAAAGGTGGCCTTTCCTGTTTTTTATTATACAAAGATAAGTATATTTTCAATTAAATTTGGAAGATGCTTTTAAACAAGTTGATAATGTTCGCTTGACTTATAAGAAGTTAATTGCTTAACTTTGAATATGGACAAAGAAAAGAAAGTTAAGCCCCCAAAAAAACGGGCAGATAAATACGAATAGAAACTGACTATTGGAAAAGCAAGAACATTTGATAAAAATCTTCCCCCCGCTTTTCTTGGTGCTTTTGATAATTATCAAATTGCTTTTATACCCTACAGTAACATTCACGATATTTTTTATGTCAATGATTTTAATTGGAAGGTAACTCCATCTAATCATCAAACCAAAGAATTCGGTTTGGTTTTAGAAAAAGTAACTCAAACAATTGACAAACATTCTTTACTTTTTCATTTTGATAAAGACGAAAAGGACCTCAAAACTTTTATTAAAAATAATTTTGTTTTGGGCAAATCCGACACTTCAAAAATAAAAATTGACAAGAACAATTTTACAGTCATTTACAACAAATGGCTATCTGTTGTAAAGCCAACTATTGCTGTAGATTGGAAGATTGCAAAAATAACCGGAATAATAGATGGCGACTTTTACCTTGCTGATTTGCTTGCTAACGAAAATGTAACCTTAAAAGACAAACTATATGTCCTGCTAAAAAAAGACTATTACGAATTAGACAGAACATTGGACAAATCAGGGTTTTTTAGTTCAAAAAAAACGTCTTTTAACGATAAGCAAAAAGCCCACCTACAATTTTGGAACAAATACGAACGAACGCCAAAAGAGGAATACTGGGACTATATTGTAGGGCGCAGAGATTTATTAGTGCCCCAAGACGTAAGAGAACGAAAAGGCAGTTTTTTCACTCCCCAGATTTGGGTGGAACTTTCGCAAAAATACCTGACTGATGTTTTGGGAGAAGATTGGCAAGATGAATATTACGTATGGGATTGTGCAGCAGGTACGGGAAACTTACTCGCCGGGCTTGTCAATAAATACAATATTTGGGCTTCTACACTCGATACGCAAGATGTAGATGTAATGAAAGACCGTATAAAAAACGGAGCAAACTTATTAGAAGACCACGTTTTTCAGTTTGATTTTTTAAACGATGAGTTTACTAAACTACCTCAACTGTTACAAAACATTATTAACGATCCTATAAAGCGACAAAAGCTAGTGATTTATATTAATCCGCCATATGCCGAGGCCGCGAATTACGGAAAGAGTAAAGATGGGGTTAGTTCTACCAAAATTTACAATAGGTTTAAAAATACGATAAGTTTTGCTGTCAACGAATTGTTTTCACAATTCTTTACTCGGATTTATTCTGACTTACCAAATGCAAAACTTGCTTCTTTTAGTAAATTGAAATATATAACTGCTTCAAACTTTGCTAAGTTCAGAAACTATTTTCAAGTAGACTATAAAAAAGGCTTTGTTTGTCATGCGAATACTTTTGACAATGTAAAGGGTAATTTTCCTATAGGTTTTTTAATTTTTGATTTGGAAAACAAAAAGGAAATTTCAAAAATCGAGTGTGATATTTTGAACAACGAGGGTGAAATCGAAGGGAGAAAAACTTTTTTATCAGTAAAAAAGGGAGAGGTCATTAATGATTGGTTACGTTTATTTTACAGTAAAATAGATGTTATTGGTTATTTAAGATTTGTTGGACCAGATTTTCAAGCAAATACTGGCGTCTTTTTTACAAATCGACCAAAGGAAAGTGATTTAAAAGAATCAAGAGTTACCTTTCTTTCCAAAAATAACGTTATTCAGATGTGTATGTATCTATCCATACGCCACTGTATTGAGGCGACTTGGCTCAACGATCGCGACCAATTTTTATATCCTAATGATGGCTGGCGATCTGATACTGAATTTCAAAATGATTGTTTAGCGTTTACAATGTTTCACGGACAAAATAGAATAAGCTCAAAAGATGGTAAAAATCACTGGATTCCCTTTACCGAGACAGAAGTAAACGCCAAAAAAAAGTTTGAGAGTAATTTTATGAGTAACTTTATACAAGGAAATTTCAAACAAGAATCAAGCTATGATTTGTTCGCCCCTGAAGAAACAAGAACAACCCCGTTATTATTTTCAGATGAAGCTACTGCTGTATTTAATGCCGGAAAAAAATTATGGACATACTATCACGAACAGGCCGACTGCAACGTAAATGCTTCTTTGTACGACATACGCGAACACTTTCAAGGCAGAAACGAAAAGGGAAAAATGAATAACAAAAGTAATGATAATGTTTATTCAGAATTAATTGCTGATCTACGAAACAAAATGAGGGTATTAGCAAAAAAAATAGAACCAAAGGTATATGAGTATGAATTTTTAAAAACCTAATAAATGACTTACTTACATTTCATTTACCCCCAACTGGTACCTAATTTTAATGCAATCAATTTCCCTACAACAATAATCCCCCCCCCTTGCAATCCTCGGCAAAATTCACTATATTTGAATCAGCCCGACACCTCCGTTAATTTTCTTTCTCCTCTATACAAGGGGCCTTTGGGCATGGGATATATGGGAAAAAGCGGCACTTCGTAAACGCAAAAAAAAAATCTTTTTAAGCCCGTTTTTTAACTTTTTTCTGCACCGTTCTTTGAAATTGTTGGTATATAATTTTGATATACAGTTATTTACATCAAATTCACCTCCTAAATTTACGTGAGGCTAAACGCGTTTAGCCGCTCAAACCGCACAAATTACGCGAGGCTAAACGCATTTAGCCCCTCAAACCGCACAAATTACGGGGGACTAAACGCATTTAGCCCCTCAAGTTGCAATAATTACGGGGGGCTAAGCGCATTTAGCCGCTCGTAATGGTAAAAAAATAACTAAAACGCTGTCATTGGTCCGCATAAATGGGATGATTGGGGTTGTCAAAACCTATTTCTGCCCCGGTTGCATTTGTTGCAAAAATGCGGGTGAGGTAACCATGCCGCGTACCACTTGGAATACTAAAAAGAAGTGATTAAATGTGTTAAAGGCGCGGGTTTTTCCGGCTTTCGTACTTTTTTTTTACATTAGTGCCATGAAAACAAAAATAGCTGATTTAGAATTTGAACCCCTGATAAAGGCTAAAGCTATTGAAGAACGCATTAAAGCGATAGGCCTGCAGTTAAATGCTGATTACCGGCATTGCGTACCGGTATTTGTAGGCGTTTTAAACGGCAGCTTTTTGTTTATAGCCGACCTGATAAAACAAATAGACATCCCCTGCGAAATTACTTTTACCAAACTTGCCTCGTATTACGGCGGCACCAAAAGCAGCCTTAAAATACGCGACGATATTGATTTCAGCGTTAATATTAAAGGGCGCCATGTTTTAATAATTGAAGATATTGTTGATACCGGTAATACCGCCCATTATTTAATTGAAAAATTAAAACCAAAAGAACCGGCATCTATAAAGCTTTGTTCGTTACTGCTGAAACCCAAAGCATTGCTAAAAAAGATTGACGAACTTAAGTATGTAGGCTTTGAAATTGAAAATGAATTTGTGGTAGGGTACGGCCTTGATTACAAAGAAATGGGCCGCAACCTGATGGATATTTATAAAAGGGTGAAGTAATGGCTCCCGTAGGTTGGATTTTCGATTGCAGCCACTACCCCTGGCGAATTGGGTAGGCCATGTTTTGGCAATACATAAATGTTACAGGGAGGGTTTCGGCAAAAAGCTTAAATTTGATTTAACAAATAGCAAAATGGACAATAAAAATGATAATATGGCCGACCTGCCGTTAAGCGATGATCCCGAAGAAAGCCTACGGATGGAAAATGAACTGCTGCGCTTAAAATTAAAGGCCGAACTGGGCGCCGATCCGCATAGCGCGGAAGATATTGACCCGGAAATTGAAAATGAATTCCTGAAAAACGTACTGGCGTTTGAACATAACTGGGCCAACGCCAAGCCCGCCAAAGTTTATGATTTGTTAGGTAAGCCTGAGTTTAAAAAAGCCGCTGATTTGGGCGATAACGAAATAGAAGAAGAATTGGAGAAAATAACCGGCCTGTTATCTGAAAAAGATATGGAAGTATATTTTGGCGAAGACGAGTACGACAGCCGGACAAAATATCATTTTATTACCGAAGAGTTGTTTGATCACGAAACCACTTTCGCCCCAATGCCGGGCATGACCACAAATTTTGATTATGAAGAGTTTCATCCAAATCATAAAAAGGACATTGAGCGGCGGGCTGAAGAATTTTTATCAGGTTGGTTTAAACAAAGCCTCGATGAAAAAAGCTGGGAGTTAGCAAGCCAATTTATATTACCTGACAGGAAAATATTAAGCAAAGCTGAGGTAGCAGCACAAGTGAGGCGCATTTTTGATGCCTATACATCCTTTACCGGCGAAAAGTATAAGATTATTGATATTGGCTTTGAATTAGAAGAATACACCGGAATAGGCCATGCCGGGGGCGTTGTAAAATACGATGCGGTTTTGGAGAATGGGGAGCGCGTAAGTATTGGGGGCCCTTTTAAATTATATATGGCGCTTGAGGGCGGCTGGTGGAGTATATTTCATATTGTATTCCCCGGGTTTAAATATTTTTAAGATAACCCGACAACAACAGCGGCAAATCAAACATCACTCATACCTCAAAGCCTCGATAGGATCAAGCCTTGAGGCTTTTTGGGCAGGGTAATAGCCAAAGAAAATACCGGTAACAGCGCAAACTACGAAGGATATTACTACAGAAGATTCGGAAACGATGGTGGGCCATCCAAGCGTGAGCGTGACTATTTTTGTGGAAAGTATACCGAGCAATACCCCGATAACCCCGCCGGTTAAACTGATGAGCACAGCTTCCATTAAAAATTGCATTAAAATGTCCTTCCCTCTTGCGCCTATTGACATGCGCAGGCCAATTTCTTTTGTGCGCTCTGTTACCGAAACGTACATAATGTTCATGATGCCGATACCACCGATCACCAATGAAATTCCAGCCACCA